>PLSV01000017.1 GCA_003165235.1 Syntrophobacteraceae bacterium | reverse complement strand
GAATTTGAATTCCTATTTCGGCTTGTAATATCTTATGGGAAATTTATCGGCCATTGTATCACCTCCTAGAAACACAGGTTCGAAGGATTCATAATGTTGTTCGGATCGAATACTTTCTTCAGGCGCTTTAGAGTTGCGGCATAAGAGGCGGCCCGCTCGTAAACGATGGGCGCCAGGTCGCCGTAAGGCCTGGTGAATACGGCCCCTTCATTGAGCAGAAGCTGAGCGGCATCTTTGTAGAGGGCGCGAACGGCCGACTNNGGTCTGCATGCGCGGTTGTGTTCGATCGGCTGAATATACATGCCTATGTCGCTTATGGGATAGCCGTGATTTGAAGCGATTTCCCGGATTCGGGTCACGAACTGCTGCGCTTTGACCGGCCGAGTGTGGAAGAAAAGACTCTGGCACGCCCCTTTGACCCGGTTCTTCCAGTGGGGCATATCCGCGGGCCATGGTTTTCTAAGAATCGGCAGGAGCTTGTTCCTAAGGCCGGGGAACCCGGGAAGATTCTCATCCAGCCGCAGATTGGAAAACTCATTTTGTATTACCTGCGCCAGAAAATTTTCTTCATAAGCGATTTTTTCTTCAGGACGCCTCAAAAGACCGCTGATCACCAAAATGAGGGTCCATGGCGGGAGCGTCGCCTTTAGCTTTTCGAAATCAGCGGGCCAATCCTGTGCAATGATCGCGGCCAGGTCCACATTGTTGAGCAGCAGCACCTCCTGGCCGATCCTGCGCGGCAGGATGCGGTAGAGGAAGTTGATCGCGTAATCGAGATCGGTAATTGGCGCAAATAAGATCTTGTCCATCTTCGGGATGTGTTCGATCTTGAGGTTCGTCCAGGTTACCACGCCCATGGTGCCCTGAGCGCACTGGAAGAACCGGTAAAAATCAAGTCCCGGGCCGGATGGATTGCCCCCTTTGGACGAGGATTCGGGATAGCCGTTCACACTGGCTGAACCCATCCTGAAAATCTCACCCGTTGGCCAGACGACTTCCATACCCTGGAGCGGTTCGCCGTAGTCATAAACCTGGTTCGTAGTCTCTTCGCGCTCCAGGAAATCGGTGAGCACCGAACGCTCGGCGGGCGGCGTCAGGGGCATAATGACCCGGAAGCCTTTTTTTTCAAGGGCCTTCGTGAGCTTATCCCATGTAACCCCCGCCTCGAACCTCACCCGCCTGTTGTCGGGATCGATTTCGAGAATCCTGTCCATTCTTGACATATCGAGCACCACGCCACCCTCTTTTGGGATCGTGGCGCCATAGAAATGGACCTTGGAACTGCATGGCACGACGGGAATAGAGTTTTCGTTGCATACTCCGATAATCTTGGAGACCTCCTCTGAGTTCGCCGGCTTCACAACGCAGGCGGCCGCCCCCGGGGGAGTGTAGCTGTAATCTGTGGCATAACCCTGCAATGAAGCAGGATCGTCCAGGAAAGCGTCACTTCCGACCAGTTCGGATAATTTTTCTCTTTGATCCACAATGACCTCCGTTTCTTAATGCCTCTCCCTCCCTGTGGGGAGAGGGCCGGGATGAGGGCCTCATGATTTCAGCCGGCGGACAACTAAGGTATTAACTCACGTGTTGACAATTAATGCGTTAAGTATTTATAATTGTCAACAATTATTTCGAGGTTTGGGAAGAATTTATGTCATGTAAAACGCAAGGAAGGATTGCAGCGTTATGTCCGATAACGGTTACAAGAGCGATATGAGCATCGATGAGCGCGTGATGATGGCGATTGTGAGGGCCGCCGAGCGGTTCAAGAAGGAATGTTCCGCTATATTCAAGCGCTGCGGGCTTTCATTCCCACAGTACAATGTGCTCCGGGTCCTGGACGCCTCCAAAGACGGGCGCAATACTATGAAGGATATAAACCAAATAATGCTGGTTTCCGGCGCAAACATGACCGGCATCACCAAAAGACTTGAAAAAATGGGTTGTATTGTCAGATCGACCGACCAAAACGACGAGCGGTTAAAATGGCTGGAGATCACGGAAAAGGGAAGGCAATTTTTGAGCAGTGTTGCACACGAAAAAGATCAGGTATTGAGAAAATATCTAAAAAGCTACTCGGATAAAGAAAAATCGGAGATGCTGACAATTCTGCGAGGTGTTCTCCACAGCGAATAATCCGGCTCCTTATGAACTACCCCAGAGTATTTGGCAGGTTCATAAAATCGCTTCTTTCGAAATAAAGCGTCCTGAAAAATGAGAGCAAATCGGTGGAATCCCACCTCGCGGAGGTATAGACGCGGGTGATCCCCCGGGTTTCATAGAATTTGAAGATTTCCGCGCCCACACGCGCACGATGCCCCTGCCCCATATACCTTGGGTCTACGCCCATGGTTGCGGCTCGGCCGCTTTTTTCAATTCCGAAGCCCAGGGTCAAAATATAGCTGATCATAAATCCGGCAACCTTGCCGTCCAATTCTGCTACAAAACAGGAGGAATCCTTGCCCTGGGCGTGCTCCTGAACCACACTGGCGAAATCAGCCGCCACCTTCGGTAGCGGGGACCCCGGTTGCGGCGTCGTATTACTGCACAAAACGATTAGCCGAGTGACATTATTTTCGAATATTGAGTTTCTTCAGCCTCGAATCAAAAGTTGAACGATTCACCCCGGCTTCTTTTGCGGCGCGGGTTATGTGCCATTTATTCTTTTCGAGAAGAT
>PLSV01000159.1 GCA_003165235.1 Syntrophobacteraceae bacterium | reverse complement strand
GTCAATTTTCGGTTGTCATTTCGAAGCATGCCCTTGATCCACAACGCCCAGTCTTTCCTGGTTCTATGCTGGGCGGCCTCCACGTGGCGCTTGCCCGTCAATGGTTCCACCTCAAGGAAAATCTGGGCAACACCATTGCGGACGTATTCGGCGTCCATCCGTTTCGGTCTTCCGGGCGCGCAAGCTATCGCCTCGTGCACTTCCCCAATGAGCTGCTTACAGCCTACATCCATACAGTCCTGCGGATAATCGGGGTCGTAGGGCAAATGATAGACAGCGATGACATCTTCCATATTGGCTACGAACGCGGCACTCCCCTCCGGCGGGATTTTCCAATACTTCCTGAGATGAGGCTTAAGTTCGTTTTTTTAAATATGCGCTGTATCGTCATATGCGAAACGCTTTGGGCCAGATGCAGTTCAACCGCTTTTTCAGCCAGAAGCCGTACAGTCCAGCGCCGTCGCCCCTGCGGTGATTCTGAGCATGCCAAGGCAATCACTCGCGCCTCGAAAGCCCCATCAAAAATGACCTCGCGCGATGGCTGTTCCAGTTGCCTGCGCTCCAACGCAGCAGCTAATCCATCTTCTACGAAGCGCTTCTTAAGGTGCTCGATGGTGCGAGGCGTGACACCCATGGCCTCAGCCGTATCCGCAACACTCCACGCAGGCCCAAGAGAACCTGCATCGCACAGGAGCAAAGCGCGTGCGAAGAGAAATCTTTTGGCGTTGGTCTTTCCCATTTTCGTCAGCGCCTCAAGCTCCTGGCGCTCTTGTTCCGTCAATGTCACTCGGTATCGTGGCGCCATGGCAAATCCCTCCCCCTGGAATTTGCCATGATTATATCGAACTATACGAAAATAACAATGTTACATGGTACTAGTTTATGCAATTTCAGGACGCACCTCCATCCCCGGAGTTGGTGGATTCGTTCCGCTGCCTACCAAGTGGCAGGTTCCGGCGAATAGAATGCGATAATACCGGATGGATGAGTGGAAAAGCCGACACACCATGGACATACCACCTTCGGGCATGGTACACCACCTTGACCCCAACCTTCACAACCCGTTTGATGATCGAGTCTATGGATGGCTTGACGCTCTCCAAACGATATCCCATTGGGGTGCAAGTATGTTAGTATGAATAAAATGTAGTCCAATAGTTTTCCGATGCTGGAAACTGTCCGGCAAGTATCGCGAATTATCACATGTCAGCACGGCAAGGGATGACGGACCCATGTTCAAAACCCCCAAAATTAAGAAGGTTTCGACCGTTGAGCGAGAAACTTCGGCTGAGGTCCCGAAAAGCGACGAAGAGCCAAGGCCGACAAACATTCAGGACAGACATCAGCCGGTTTCCTTCGATCCATTCCTCCTATACCTCGACGAAATCAAGCGGTATCCGCTCCTCAGCAGGGAGGATGAAAGGGACCTGGCGATCCGATATCGAGAAAAGGACGATATCGAAGCCGCCTACAAGCTCGTTACCGCAAACCTCAGACTTGTGGTCAAGATTGCCATGGGTTTTCAGCGACACTGGATGCAGAACCTGATGGATCTCATCCAGGAGGGCAACGTCGGACTGATGCAGGCAGCAAAGAAATTCGATCCTTACAAGGGATACAAATTTTCTTACTATGCATCGTTTTGGATCAAGGCCTACATAATGAAGTTTATAATGGACAACTGGAAGCTCGTCAAAATCGGAACGACCCAGACCCAGCGAAAACTCTTTTCCAACCTGCGCAAGGAAAAGGGAAGACTGGAAGCTCAGGGCATCGAGGCTTCCCCGAAGCTGCTCAGCGACCGGCTCAACGTGAAGGAGTCTGAGATCATCGAAATGGACCAGAGGCTCAACATGTGGGATATCTCGTTAGACAGCCCCTTGAAGGAAGACTCAGAGGACACGTACAAATCTTTTCTGCCCTCGGACGACCTGCCCGTTGACGATCGGATCGCTGACCAGGAAGCCAAGGCTATTCTCCATGACAAGCTGATGCTTTTCAAAGGCCAGCTCAAAGGCAGGGAGGTAGTAATATTCGAAAAGAGGCTCCTGAGCGAAGGTCCCATGACGCTCCAGGAAATCGGAGACAAGTTCGGGATCAGCCGAGAGCGCGTGCGCCAGATCGAAAGCCGTCTCAAAAAGAAGCTGAAGATTTACCTCGAAGAGGAAATCACAGACATCGACCTTCTCCAGGAGAACATGATCGAAATTTAGCCAATAGTCGATCGTGATCTGTTTGTGAAGAGGTGAATCGGGCAAGGGTTGGAAATCAGAATGGAAAGGCTTCAAGCGGGATATGCCGGCTACTTCCGACAGCGTCTCAGTGGAGGCTCGCATGTTTTCATCATCTGGTCACACGCACAATGGGCAACGCTTCCGGAGTCCCCATATAGCGCCAATGTTGGTCATTCCGGTTAAGATCATAATGGCCAACCCCAGAAAACTGATCCCGCCCGCAATGTAGAAAATCTTCGTCAATGTGCTAAACTCCCTCCACTCGGCCATCATAGATACCTCTCATTTCCGAAAAACCTTAAACTCCTCACCGCACTCCACACACTTCTTCTCAAAAATCTTAACCGTCGGGACTCCAAGAATCCCGCCCAGCCATGCGACAATATAGGTAAAGGATAGCTTGGATTGGACATTCTCGCTTCCACATTCCGGACACTGCGCTTTTATTCCTGGATCTTGAATAATCATGGTTCAACCTCCCTGCTCTGAGTGATGTAGTTGTCGCTGCCGATCTGGGTTTCGATCAGTTAGCCTGAAAGTAGATGGTGGATTGGATTGTTATCTTGGATATTCATATATGCATCATTTCAGCGGCTGAAAGATGTCTGGCCCAGTGGGTCATTATTACGGACATATGCAGCGCGACTACCTGGTCCCAATTCCAAAGGCGTGGGTTATGGAGTAGCGTAAACGTTTTCTTCCAAGAAGAAAAAGAAGGATTTTTGCGTGTGTAAAATGGCAAGAAAAAAGGATGGCGGCCAACTTTTTCACCGCCACCGACTGGTTCACTTTTTCAGCGCGAGAAATTGTAAACTCCTTCGCCGCCCTCAATACCCTCGTCCTCTTTACGAGCCTTCTTTGCGCATTCAGGGCAAATACCATGACTGAAGTCGACTACAGAATGGTCGCGAATATAGGCTTCGATCTGCTGCCAATAACCCTGATCATCACGTATTTTCTTGCACCAGGCGCAAATAGGGAGCAAGCCTTTCAATGCCTTGACTTTGGCAAGTGCTTCCTGGAGTTCTGCGATAAACTTCTCTCGCTCTTGGCGCATTCGCTCCAGCTCCGTGATGTCTCTTGCAATAGTCGATGCACCAATTATCGAATTGGAGTTGTCTCTGATAGGAGATATTGATAACGAAACATTGATGTCGTCACCATTCTTCCTTCGACGTATGGTTTCATGGTGGACAATACGCTCACCACGATCTATTCTTGCAAGCAGATCTGGTATTTCATGAAGATGTTCAGGTGGTATATTTATAGATATGGGTTGTCCGATTGCTTCTGCGGCAGTATAGTCATAAAAGATTTCGGCGGCCTTATTCCAACTGGTGATTATGCCGGCGAGTGTCAGTGATATAATTGCGTCATCAGAGCCTTCCACAATGGCCGCCAATTGTCTGCTCGCCTGCTCCGCCCGCCTGCGCAGAGTGACATCACTCATATTTGTCCTGCACAGCCCGGCGCCGTCTTCCCCTTCCAAGTATATGCTTTCGAGCTGTGCATAGAATTGCTTGCCATCTTTAAGAGACAATCTTACTTCGGCAATCTGCCGTTCACGCTTATCAAAAATCGCGTTGAGGTAAGAGAGAAACTCCTTTTTATCCGGCTTGAAAACAAAATATTGAAAATGGCTGTCAACCAAACGCCCTCTCTCAATACCAAGCTGCCTTGCCGCGGTCAGGTTGAGATCAACGATTTGGCCTTGTTTATTCATGGTAAGGTAGCCGACAGGAGCAAAATCGTATAGGTCGGCATATCGTGAGCGGGAAATTTCGAGGTCGTTTTGTACACGCTGGAGTTCTTCGTTTTGCATCTCGAGTTCTGTCTGATGCACCCGCAGTTCATGGATAAGGGAGTGTGTCTCTTCCAAGCACATTTCATCCGGTCTGTCGGGCTCGGATTTCAGGCTTTCCTCGGCTCGCGTTCGGAGGTCTTCGGGACCTTTCAGGCTTCTATTACCTTTCATAATCAGAATCCCCAGATAAAAAAGGTATACACGACAGAGGTCCTCTAATCACTATCATATTCAGTGCCTCGAATTTTTCAGCTCGCGCAGCTCTTTTTCCATCTGAGCTTGCGCTGTGACATCTTCTATGGAGAGCAGAATCATGCCTGGACCACCACCTTTCCTGGGAATCATGTGTGCATTCAAGAACATCTTCTTAAAGCCTATTGCCGGAAAATCGTGCTCGACCTCAAAGTCGTCAACAACGTTGTTCTTGGGTATGATTTGCTCCAGCAATTCCCGAAGTTTCGGGATATTCCATTGGCCGTTTCCAAGGTCATAGATGTGCTTGTTCTCTGTTTCACCGCGTGTTGTCTTGAACTTCCCGCAGAATTGGGTGTTCACGGAGATTACGTTAAGGTCCGGATCGAGAACAAGCAGAGGCACGCGCACGGTCTCCACGATTCTTTCAGCGAAGTCTTTGGACTCATGCAACTGCTCTACGGCCCGCTTGCGATCCGTTACGTCAATGAAGGTGAGTACCACTCCATCTATTACATTTTCTTTCGTCCGATAAGGTAAGATACGCATTAAGAACCATCTGCTATCTTCAGCCATCACCTCGGCTTCCTTTGCCTGGAGGGTATCTAGAACCGTCTGCGTATCTTTATACAGATTCGGATAAGATAATTTGGTGGTCAAATCCTGAATGGGTCTTCCAATATCTGTTGGGATGAGGCTGAAAAGTTTCGTCATTGAGGGGGTGAAATGTTTGATCCCAAGATGGGCATTAAGAAAGATAGTTCCAATTTCAGTACTTGCGAGAAGATTACTGATATCAT
This sequence comes from Syntrophobacteraceae bacterium, assembly GCA_003165235.1. Classification (GTDB taxonomy): domain Bacteria; phylum Desulfobacterota; class Syntrophobacteria; order Syntrophobacterales; family Syntrophobacteraceae; genus SbD1. The sequence goes on along the minus strand of PLSV01000159.1, from coordinate 7,100 downwards.
TGTTGAGATCGGACATCTCATCTATCTTGTCCTGTAGTTCTGAATTAACCGTAATCAACTCTTCGTTGGTGGATTGGAGTTCCTCCCTAGAAGTCTCCATCTCTTCGTTCAAGCTCTGCAGTTCCTCGTTCATGGACTGCATCTCCTCATTTGCCGACTTGAGTTCCTCATTAGCTGCATCCTGTCCTTCGATTGTAGCCTGGAGGTTCTCGCGGGTAGCTTTAAGCTCCCGTTCGACCTCCACGATGTCCGAATCAGTCCCCTCGACGGACTTTTTCGTATAGCGTTTATCGGAGTATGGTCTGTCAGTGAACACTAAAAGGACGAACTTCTGAGTATCTGATGGCATCTGCAGGGGGCGAATGGCGATATCGACCGCTCTCGCGCGCCCATCCAGCTTCAACGGCAATCTATTAAGAACGGAAGCTTTATCATTGAGAAGTGCCTTGTTGATTGCTGTTGGCAGCCGTTGGCGCAGCGGGTCGATGGCAATCTTGAGAATATTGAGAGTCGATTCACCCTTAGGATAGAGTAGGTATTTGTCCATCGGACCCTGGGAGTAGATCATATCAAATTTATCATTAATGAGGACGCTAGCCGGTGCGTACTCATCCAGTATGATCTTTTCAACAAATTCCCTGACACTTACTTTGCGTTCATGCTTTGTCTGGCCGTCATGAACAAATTCACTCAAGGGCAATGCAAAATCAACTTGTGGGGTGAGAAGCGTCTTTGACCTAAAGATTTTTGACTTTACATCTACAGTCGAAAAAAGATTGGAGAATTCCCCGATCGATTCCGATGTTCCTAGAAAGAGATACCCGTTTTCACTCAGCGAAAAATGGAAAAGGTTCATTATCTTCTTTTGCAGAGGCACATCCATGTAGATCAAGACATTTCTGCAACTGATCAGATCCAGCCTGGGGAAAGGAGGATCTCCTACAAGGTCTTGGATAGCAAATAAAATTGAATCGCGAATGTCTTTCTTTAGCCTGTATCTCTTGTCCTTATTGATGAAGAAACGCTCAAGACGCTCCGGCGAAACTTCGGAGGCGATTGTTTCGGGATATTCGGTAACTCGTGCACATTGAATAGCTTCAGGGTCCACATCGGTTGCGAACACCTGAAGAGAGATGTGCTTATCAAGCTTATTTATTGCTTCCATAAAGAGCATCGAAATCGAAATGGCTTCCTCTCCCGTGGCACATCCCGGCACCCAGACGCGAACTTGTGATCTATCCCGATGGTTGGCAAGAATCAGAGGAATCACTTTGGTAACAAGAACTTCAAATGCTGCCGGGTCCCTGAAAAAGCTTGTTACCAGGATCAGTAATTCTTTAAAGAGTCTATATATTTCGGCCTGGTTCTCCTGGAGATAACGGTGGTAGTCCGCCACGTGTTCGATCTTGTGAACGGCCATGCGACGCCTGATTCTGCGATGGATGGTGCTCTTTTTGTATCCGGTGAAATCCCTGCCGGTGACAGAGCGAATAAGCATCAAGACCTTCTGCACGTAACCGGCAAATTGCTTCCCCTCGGTCTGGAGTTTGCCGGGAGGTTTTAGATAGGGTTGCTCTACATAGCTAAGCAACTCCTGAGGGATTTCTTCAACGCGCAGAATGTGGTCCGCAAGACCGGCATCTATGGCGCTCCGTGGCATTCCGTCGTATTTTGCACTCTCCGGGTCCTGCACAATGGTCATCCCTCCGGACTCCTTAATTGCCTTGAGCCCCTGTGTACCATCACTACCGGTTCCTGAAAGAATGACGCAAAGTGCTCGCTCTCCTTGGTCCTGGGCAAGGGAGCGCAGAAAGTAATCGATGGGGAGGTTGACCCCTCGTGTTGTAATAGGAGCTGTCAGTTGAAAAACACCGTTGAAGATGCCGACGTCCTTTCCGGCAGGATTGAGATAAACGCGGTTTGGTTGGACCCTCACCTCATCTCCCGCATCCAGGACCTCCATTTGCGTGTGCTTTTGCAGGATAGCCCCCAGCATGCTCTTACCTTTAGGGTTCGAGTGCTGGATGACCATGAAGGCCATGCCTGAGTCAGGCGGCATGTGGTCGAAAAAACCCTGAAGCGCTTCAAGCCCACCGGCGGAAGCCCCAAGAGCGACGATAGGAAAGGATTTTTCTGCAGTCTCGCTTGCCGATGGTACTTGCGTAATTTTTTCCATCCTGGTCCCCTCATCGACGCCCAATTAAGAAATCTCAGATTACATAGTGCACGGGAACTCCCCGGTTGAAGGATCATTCCGTATGTCTTGGCAAAGGGATTTCGGGTCTGCTCGAACTACAGGAGGCCAAGGCTAAGACAAATTGGAATTTCAGGGGCCACCGAAAAAGAACAGTTTCACTTTGGACTATATCACGCTCGCTTCCAATATAAATCATAATTGGTGGTTTTCATCCGGCAACCCTGGTAACCGTTAAAAAAAGGATCATCAAACACACTTGAGATTCGTCACCCCCTCTAAAACTGTGATCTCACCTTCCAACTGGTCACACAATCCCACACATGGCAGCCTCCACATTAAAGAACCCCTTCTACATATATAAATATCTAAACCCAATACCCAAACTCATTCAATAATTCCCAATCCCTGAGCCGGAATAGGAACAAATCTCGAATCACAACGAAAGGAGGTGATCCGTTGGACATCCAGCACTTCTTCTCCACCGTGGGAGACAAGATTGGCAGGGGCCTTGGCTTCAATCCGATGCTCGAAAACATTTTCGTGATGAAAGTGGCAATCATTCTAATCGCCCTCTCGCTCATCATCTCTTCCCTAGCCTTGCTGGTTCTGACAATATCACATTATCGAAGCAAAACATACTCCGGCTTCGACTTCAACACCATCTCGATTCCTGACGAACTGAAATGATCCGGCAGGGCAATGAACAGCTTCAAAACATTCCAAGGAGGTGATGACTATTCGATTGTACGTATTTCCACTCATCCCCATTGCGAGCGTGGCGTGTACTTTGATGAATACTGAGACCGGAGTGCCTGAACCATTGAGCAATGCTGGGTCATCTGCATAGAGCCTTCCTTGGAAAACCCGCAGACCTCTCTCCCCACACAACCCATCAGCGAGACCAGATAAGGACCTGAGTGTCTCTCACGTAAGCCTAGCGAACTAAACTGTTCATACTTCTGAACACTCACTCCTGCACGGTTAGATAAATTAGTATATCTAGACATTATTCCACTCTCATAAGAGTTAGTTTATCATATTGTCTACAAGCCCCTTAAAGTATTTGATAAATTGCTAATTTTATGCTTTTATTTGGAATGAGAAGGTTATATACTTAACTTAACAGTTGGGTTTTTTTCATATACATACAGAGGTTGAAAATAAAAGATGAGCAGTATCAAGTTCACAGACGGAATGAAAATTCAGACAGATAGGGAATACAGGGTTACGAAGAAGAGTTACGGCTTATATGTAATCGGCAATGGTATGTGTATCCCTGTCGATAATTCAAAAGAGGCTGAGAAACTGTTAGATAAACTCAAGTCAAAATAAACCAGGTAAAAAGTTGATTTTCTACACCGCCCTTCTTCTAAAGGAGATAGTCATGCCCAGAAAAGGAACAATTCGCCCAGACGTAGCGTCCAGTGAACTTGCTGCTAATCGAAAATCGAAGTCCAATGCGAGGAAAACAAAGGTCGAGGGTACACAGACAAAAAATCAGGAAGTTGTTAACAGAAAAGGAGAAAATACTATGAACGTCACAGAGGTTGAAGGTCAGGAAGTTAACACGGCAGTCGAAGTTCCGGAAATACCGGCAACGATAGTTGAAAGCACCGAGACCGAGGTATTTGCAGAACAGACCGAAGGTCAGGAAGTTGTAGTTGCTGAAGCTGAAAACCAGGTAGTTGAGGGTCAGGTGGTTGAGGGGCAGGTAGCTGGAACTGAAAGTGAAACTCAACCCGAAGAAAAGCCAGCGCCGAAGCCAAGAGTCAGCAAGCGTCCTTTTATCGCTCTTGTAGAACAGCATCTTGAGCTTGGCAATTTGGACAAGAAAGAATTGCTGGCGCTGATTATGGAAAAGTATCCGGAGGTGAATAAGAATGGAGCAAGCACTTTTCTCACGGATGCACTCAATCCGAAATACTCGCACTGGAAAGACCGTGTCGTAAGCAAGACGGTAGACGGCAAGATGATTTTCGCGGACAAGATCGAAGATCCTGCTCCTGACGTACAACCTGCCGAAGCACAGCCCGAGCAACCGGCTAAGTAGGCCGGATCAGGGCGGTTCCTCCTACGGGGCCGCTCTTTCCTTGGAGGAAGGTTCTGCATGGACGCAACGAGACTTTTCCTTTGGGATGTCGGCTATGACACAGTTTCCGCTTCTCGGTTTTTCACACACCCTGAACCTCGGACTATTGAACAGTTCGAAGAGGACAGGCTTGAAGGCGAAGTAACGCAGGAACAAATCGAGACTCAGGATATGGAGGGCATGCCGAAAGATTTCATCGAGCAGATCGCCCGGCTCAAGGCTAAAGGATACGTTGAAAGCACTGAGATTGTCCATTGCCGGGTGACACGAGGGATAACCGAAGAGTACTGAGATGAGATCAGGGCGGCGCTGGTATGGGCCGTCCTTTCCCTTGGAGGAGTTAAAGCAGTGAAACCTTATGGCATCCCGCGTGATCCTGAACTTGAATATCCGGATCTGGGCACTATCCAAGCCTATGGATTCAAGAGCAGTTGTGGGCGCCTTCCTGGAAAATCCGGCGATTACCGTCCTTACATCTGCGGCGCTCACAAGGCCAGGACCCGCAGGATCTGGAAGAGGAAAACTCGCGCTGAGGGTCGGACTCAGATCCAGGAAGGCCTGAACGAATGGGAGCTACAACAACCCGAGCAACCCTCAGAATAGGCTTCTCAACGCTGTTCTTATGCTGGGGCCGGCCTTTCCTTGGGGAACTGCGAGAACTTACACGACAAGAAAGGGAACATATGTTTATTCCACATTGCCATCACGCGTCATTTCTTCATAACACGCCATGCATACTACTGGATAGCATGCGCCTTGCCGCACCTTTCATCGCTGAGCGTGATTTTCAGGAATCTCGAAGGGAAGAGGCCGAAAAGTCTAGCGATAACGTCCCTGAACGTTTGAGAGCGAAATCGCTCCCATCTCGGTTCTAGCCCTTTGCGTTCTTTATGCAGGAAGCGCGGGGCGGCGCTGGTACGGGCCGCCTCTATTGAAAAGGCGAACAACAATGGATGATCCCATTCTCACATATTTTTCAGATAATCTCGCAACCGTCTCGAAAGAAGAACTCCTTCAAACCCTCAGGAACGCCTTAGAGAGTGCCAACCACTGGCGAGATGCTTGCCTGCTTGGTACACCATTTCTTCAAACTCGAAGTGAAGCAAAGGTGGGCATTGAGTCGGATCACCATGATGCGCACAACAAGGGAGACTCTGTCAGTGCCAAAATATGATGTCCATTTATTTCCGGTCGTTCGCTTTACTGTGCGTGGCGTTGAAGCTGAGTCCATGGAAGAGGCATGCAAGAAAGCTGAAGAGTCTCTCGCTGACGAAGCAATCAAAAGCGCCATGTCTGGTGGTTCTGACCATGAAGCTGACTTTGATGAAGAAGTCATCGAGGCTTTGGTCGATGTCCAAGGGGATGAGGATTATTCGGGAAGTACCTGGTTTAAGCCTGCCGGTGATGCATGGGTCAAAAAGTAGGGAAACAATCAATGACGTGTAGCGGAAGGAGATGATCTATGCAATGTATCGATTCAATCGAGTACAAGGGCATTGGAATGTATGCTCCTTTCCTTAAAACTCTCCATGATGAAATGTGTATTGAGGTGGGTTCAACTTTCAAGAACATAGGAGCGCATCGAGCATGATTCATGTCATCTTTCCCTGGTGTAGCAAAAATCGGACGGCAGAGATTCAAGCTTTGCCTTAATTGAAGCAAAGTTCGCATCCCTGCCGTTTTTCAGGTTTGATTCATCTTATCGCATTGCTTGTGTGGCAGTTCTGTCCGCAACAGTCCTGTGAAAGCAAGTCTAATGCCGATCACAGGGGACGATGTAAGGCTGAAGGCGCTGGGCCCGGCGAGAGGCAATCACTTGCCGAACGTCCCGAATCCGTACTATCACTTCTAGCACCTTGTATCCACTTGATCCTGTTAGAAGCTCCACAATTCGGTCTGCCGCCAAATTAAGTTTTCACGCACATATTCTAATATCGTCGTCATCCTTTTCCTCCTTTTCAAATTAACAGATACCCATCTCCAGATTATCTTTGAGCAACTTCTATGCCCGAAAGACCGATAGCCTTTCCACTTGAACTTTGTGCCATTATTACCCTTACTTAAGGCCTGGTGAGCGCCATACTGGGGTGCGACCTGGCATAGAAACATTGTTGCGTGCAACAGAAGCGTTGCGTTCTTTTCAATTCCCATGTTACACTTCAATCTCAATTGGCGAGTTTACTGCGGCAACAGTTTCATTGGACATGTAATGGCATACGCAATAATTGGACCGCCCGTACGTGAAAAAAAGCAAGGCCGGCCGCATTCATGAAACAAAACGAAGATGCTCGCAGCTTACAGTTGACACTGGGGCTCTATTTGCTCATTTTTGCCCTCAAGTTAAGCGTGTACTTCATGTCAGGAGTGATGGCGCTTTTGGCGGAAGCATTGCATACGTTGAGCGATATATTCGTTGTCGGGTTTCTTTTGATTGCAGAGCGTTATTCGCGTCGCGAGGCTGATAGCGTACACATGTTTGGCCATGGCCGTGCACAGAACATTGCGGCTCTGGTTGCCGCCACCCTGTTTATCTCTTTTACGAGCTTTGAGCTGTACAGAGAAGCCCTTCCCCACTTATTCGGACACGAGCTGCCTGCATACCGGAATGTGTCATTGGCACTGGGGGTGTTGATAGTTTCGATGATCCTGGCAGCGGTTCCCTTGCTAAAGCTTTTGCGGCAAAAGAGTCGCGGCGTGGCGGCGAAGGCGCAATTTCCGGAACTGAAAAACGACGAATTGGGTTTGTTGGCGGCGCTGATAGGAACTGTGTGCGTTTTATGGGGAATGCCAATTGCCGATCCTATCGCAGCGATC
>PLSV01000239.1:173-14098 GCA_003165235.1 Syntrophobacteraceae bacterium | reverse complement strand
GGGGGGCCGGGCGGCGCGTGGGACGTGCAGAACGCTGTGCCTGTCAAGGGCATCTTCTTCCTGGCCCGGGCGGTTGAAGACCGGGTGGAACGGGTAGGCCCCGGGCATGCTGTCAGTCTGCTCGGGGAGTGCGTGGGACAGGCATCCATGTTCATGCCTCTGGGCCTGTGCAAAGAAGAAATCCGCGCCCTGCATCTGGAACGGTTCAATAACCTTTGCGCCATGGCCCGGGTTATACCCGCACACGTGCTGCACATCAGCCTGACCGGCGCCTTCTGGCAAGAGATCGAGCAGGCGCTTTAGGGAGGACATTGCAGCCCGAGATCAGATCCGGTCGAGCCAGCTTTGCATCTGGCGCTTCCAGGACCCCGCATACAGACCGTCTTTGGCGAGCAGTTGAAGATGGTTTCCCGATTCCACGATCTGCCCGTCCTGCATCACATGAATGATATCGGCGCACATTGCCGTGGTGAAACGGTGGGTGATAAGGATTGCGGTGCGGCCAGCGGCCAGAATGCGAAATCGCTCCAACCACTCTGCCTCGGCCCAGGAATCCATGGCGCTGGTGGGTTCATCCAGAATTATGATGGGGGCCCGGCGTAAAAAGGCCCGAGCCAACGCCACCCGCTGCCATTCGCCTACACTGATCTCAGTGCCCCCCGCAAACCATCTTCCCAGTAGCGTTTCATAACCCTGCGGCAACCGCCTTATAAAATTATCCGCACCGGCTTCGCAGGCGGCCTCGTGGATTGCAGGGGAAGAATCGGCCATCTCTAGATCACCCAAAGCGATGTTTTCATGAGCGGAAGCGTTATAATGGACAGGTTCCTGAAACAAGACCGTGATCGAATTCCGCAGTTCCCGGATGGATAGTTCCCGAAGATCGATGCCGTCAAGTTCGATTCTTCCCGACTCCGGGTCGTACAGCCGGCATAGCAGCTTTACGAGGGTGCTCTTACCGGCGCCGTTGTTGCCCACGATAGCCATCACTCGACCGGCCGGGATCGTGAGATTGAAGTCGCGAAGGGCGTAACGTTCGGTTGCCGGATAACGAAAGGCAACCTGATGAAACCGTATCCCGCTTTTCAGTGTGCCGGGCGCATTCGTGGGAATAGGCGCCTCTTTGACCCGGGATTCAAGGGTTAAGAAGTCGAAGAGGCTTTCCAGGAAGAGGCAGTTGGTGAAGACCTGACTCACGGTCCCCAGGAGTGAGCCCATCTTTTGCTGCCCCTGATTGAATGCCTGGTAAAAGAAGGCCAGGTCCCCCAGCGTTGCAAAACCCGCGAAGAGCCGCCAGACCATTAGAGCCATGACGGCGCCGGTGATCAAAAGTGTTATGGCGCTTGTGCCCAACCCGGCCAGGATCCGATCCCGAATCAGCTTCAGGCTGAGTTTGCGCAAGAGATCGCGCACCGTCTGGTAAGCTGACTGAAAGTATGGTCCCAACCCGAAAAGCCGCAATTCGGCCGCGTTCTCCTTGCTCGTCAGGACCCAGTCGTAGTACCAGGCCCGGCGATTGTCGGCCGTGGTCTGCAGCCATTGCGCATGCTGGCGCATGTTTTGGTGGAACGCGACGGCCACGGCTGGGATCGTACTGGCCACCAAAGCAACAGGCAGCCATAGACCAAATTGGAAGAGCAAGGCGGTCATGGCGAACAGTGTGATCGTGTTTTGCAACAGGCTCCCCATGTTCTCCATGAGACTCAGAGGACGAGAGGCGGCCTCTGAACGCGCTCGATGCAGATTGTCGTAGAATTGAGGGGATTCGTAGAAAGCCAAATCGACATCCATCGACTTTTGATGGATGAGGTTCCTCATGTAGTCCTGGACCCGTTCGGACTGAGCGGTGCGGATCCAACTGTTTAGGCCTGCAAGGCATCCACTCAACAATATGACTGCCGCCATCAATACCACCAGAATCAGGGTGGGCGTGATGTTCCGCAAGCCAACACCACCGCCTGCCGCTTTTGCCAGGCCGTCCACCAGCGGCCGGGTCAGATAAACTGTGGCTACCGGCAAAAGTCCTTGAATGACTAACAGTACTCCCCAGGCCATCGTCAAACCCCGAGTGGTGTTCCAGACCAGTGACAACGCCCAGGGAACGTATGGAAGTCTATCCAAAGCCTTTCTAAGCTTTAAAGTTAAGGTCCCGATCTTTCCGGGCATAAACTACCTGATGCCTCCCGCCGATGCTCACTTTCGATGATGAACTGCAAACAGAAAAAACAAACACTCTTTCCCAGTGCTTGAGAATGAATCCGCCTCATTTCTCAAGACTATCCCAGGGCAAACCCCAACGAACCTTGACGATCTTTACCATAAGGAGCGCAAAATTTGAAGCGCCCAATGGCGTTCGGGAGATTATCAGTTTCGGTCTAATAGCTAAACCGGACCGTATAAAATCGATCATTTGCCTTCAAAATTCAAAAATCAAGTTAGAATTCAGTGTTGGAGACTGTCTTCAGAATAGGGCGGCAGTTCAGAAGTTTCGGCAGCTTCCCATTATGCCCCGCGAAGCTTGTTTCTGATAGAAATCTCACTTTTGGTGACCACTTTCAAGCCATCTCCCAGGATGGTAATGGCATCCTTGATCCTCTTTCTCAGCATATCCATTCCCATCACCTCGACGCTTGCAGACTGGTCGGTCCCCCACATCATATGATCGAGCGTGATATGTCTCTCTATCAACTGAGCACCCATCGCAACAGCAAAAATCGTTGGCTCGAGACCATACTCGTGGCCGCTGTACCCGACTTCACACTTGTATCTCTCTTTCAAAGTCTGAATGCATCTTATGTTGAGCTCTTCTATTGGAGCGGGATAAGCAGAATTAGCATGCATCAGGGCAAACTGGGAAGCGTACTTACTAAGAATATTCACAGCCTCGTCGATCTCTTCGAGAGTGCTCATGCCGGTCGAGAGGATGATCGGTTTTCCAGTCTTACAGGCCATTATAAGCAGATCTTTCTCCACCAGCATCGCAGAAGGGAGTTTAATAAAGGGAACATCGTATCCGGCAATGAATTCCAAACTGGGTATGTCCCAAACAGAAGCAGACCAGGGTAGGGGTTTCTCTTTACAGTATTTATCGATGTAGTCGTATTCTTTCCTGGAAAACTCGATCCTGTGCTTGTACTCGATGTAAGTCATCGTGCCCCATGGGGTTTCTCGTATAGCGGCCTTCTGGTGCTCCGGAACACACAAATCAGGCGCCCTCTTCTGAAATTTAACACAATCCCATGAACAAGCAAATGCAGCATCGATCAGCTTCTTAGCGATCTGCAAATCGCCGTTGTGATTGATGCCAATTTCAGCAATTAAATAGGGTCGTTCCAAATTATTCAGATCCAGCATCATATGCCATCTTTTTGCAAAAGAAGTATTGGGATTTTATTTCAGCTTTATCCAAATTATTCCTGCATAGTTTGTTCACCAGGCTGTCCAGCCGCCGTCTATTGTAATGACGGAACCGGTCATGTAACTGGAATGATCCGAGCACAAGTACTCCAGGAGCCTGTTTAATTCAGTCCTCCTCATCATTCTGCCTATTGGAGCATGCCTGGAGTAGGCTGCAATGAACGATTCTCCCTGATTGTGCTCAACTCCGCCCGGAGCGATACAATTGACTCGGATTCTGGGCGCGAGATGTGTGGCAAGGTGCTTTGTCAGTTGGATTACGGCCCCCTTGGAGGTCGAGTATCCGATATGCTTTTCACGGCCCGAGTAGAGGTCAGGCAGAGGTGACACAAGCCCGTAAGTAGAAGAGAAGTTGATGATCCCTTTTGCAAGGTCTGATCTTGCAAACTGACGGCAAACCGAAAAAAGTGAGACCACATTCGTTTCAAGGTACTTTCTCAGGCTTTCCAACGAAACGTTGAACAGGGTTTGCCGGCCGGATTGGATCTTTTCAACATGGTCATTGAGAGCGAAGAGATTGATTAGATATTCTGCCGGATTGCTTTCGAACCAGGATTTCACAAAGTCCTCGTCTGTCAGATCATGGCCTAACTGCAGGTCGATCTCAAAGACTTCACAATCAGGCTTTTGTTCAAAGAATCGGGTGGCTGCAGAACCGATCAGCCCGCGCGAACCGGCAATGGCTATTCTTGTTTTTTCCATGAGGGCCTTTCCTGCTCAGCTTCGGAAATCGTCAATGGTTGTCTTCAGTGCTTCCGCTTTCCTTGCAGCCAATTCAAGGTCCCGATAGTTGGTCTTAAACTGCATAATTTTCTTCTGGACATTTTCAGCGACAGGGCACAAACCTTTCTCGTACCTAACGTTCTCGTAAATCTCCGGATAGCGCCCGGCAAATTGCCGCTCTGAAATCACCGGTTCGAGATAGGGTACGCTCCATGCCGCGTATATGCCGTCCCCGCCATTTCGAATATACGCCTTTCTGAATTCTTTCCATGACGCGCCTATGCTTTCGTCGCCTCTGTAGATCACACCGAGCGTATAGTAGGAATTAGTAGATCCTTCGGGTGTTTTCTGCGGGATCAGGTAGTCGCAATAAGACATAGCGTCCATAAACATTCTGGCTGATTTAATCCTCATCTCCACCAGTTCATCGACTCGTTCAAGTTGCGAGAGCGCAACCGCAGCATTGAATTCAGGCAGCCTGTAATTCCATCCCAAGACATCATGGCGCTTGTAATCGGGGTCCTGGAAGACGTCCTGATTCAGTCGGATACGACCCTCTTCGGCGCGCAAATTCTTGAACCCATGGCCGCCTATCTTGCGCGCCATCTCAGCGTACTTTTCGTCATCGGTGATTATCATGCCGCCTTCGCCGCATGAGATGTGTTTCGAGTTCTCAAAGCTATAGCTTGCCATGTGGCCGATGGCGCCAAGTAATTTGCCCTTGTACAGGCTCAGCACTGCCTGAGCGTTGTCTTCGATCACCGTAAGATTATGCGCTGCAGCCAGATCCATTAAGGCATCCATGTCAGAAGGCAGGCCATAAAGCGACACAGGGACAATAGCTTTTGTTCGTGGAGTAATTTTCCTCGCCACATCGGCAGGATCGATGGTGAAGGTTTCCGGATCTACATCCGCATAGACCGGGATAGCATTGGCGTGGATTGTGGCAGTCGTATCCATGATGACAGTAAGGCCGGGAGAAATGACTTCATCTCCCGGCCTCACTCCACCAGCCTCCAGGGCCGCGTGCAATGTTGAAGTTCCGGAGTTGAAGGCGACAGCATATCTCACTCCGAACTTGCGGGCGAATTCCCTCTCGAGGGACTGCACCCACGATCCGCCTGTCGCCGACCACGACTCGGAGTTCAAAACCTTTTCAAGGTATGAAAGTTCATTACCCAGGTATTTCGATGGATTAACCGTCTTAGGCATTGCGGCTTTTTCAGTGGTTTCGGTCTCAATTCTTGAGAACAAGCCGGGTTTTCTTCTTCTGGTTTTCCGCCCATTGGCTGTGTAAATGCTGGTTGATTCTGATGACCTCAGGATTTTGATCGAGGTACCCTATGATGTCCCTCAACCCAAAATCAGGGTTAACAATGCTCAAGTTCTCGATTACATTCCGGAAGAATTCGAAATCTTCAGGATAGTCCAACGTCATTCTTATGTCGGGCCTCTTATATAGCTCATCAACGCCACGGAGATCTTCCACCTTGAAGATACCGGTTTCTTTAAAATAAACCCACATCATCTCGGTGTTCTCTGTATCTTTTATCTCACAGACGCGCAAAAGCGCCGCCGTCTTTATGCCGTATGTGAAAGCGCCACATACTACATCGGCAGCTTCGATAAAATCGGGCCGGCTGCCTTCATACTGTTCGAACGCCAAGTCGATAAGCTCAGGTTCGCAGAACAGATCATCGCCGTCTGCAGTCACAAAGAATTCAATGGAGTATTTGACTGCGGCACCTCTCCACCTGTCGAGTTTATCTTTTACGCTGCCGCGATGGAAGAAAATTCCGTTCGTTTGGGCGATTTCACACAAAACATCATCTTCCTCGATCTCTGTCGTACAAAGTACGATTGCTTCAGCTTTTTTGGATCTCTTGACCCTGTGAATGACATGCTCGATGGTCGAAACGCCATTTATTTCCAGCAGGGCCTTCCGTGGAAGACGGGTTGAATTAGTTCTAACGGTTATGAAGATTGCTTTTTTCGAGTCGTTCATCTTATTTCTCTTCGAGAACCCGGCGGCAGACATTGGCGATGTTCAAAGCCGCCGAGTTGTTTTGAAGAGGCATCAGTCGCCGCAATTCGTCCATATCGAAATCCGAGTAGGTCTCCTTACCGAGCGCAATGCCGACGAAGGCAGTCGAAGAAAATCGAGTGATCAGGACATCGCAGTTAGCGATCATTTCTTCCGCGCTCCCAGTCGCGAACACCATGGCGCCCGGCGCGTGCTCCCTGATTTCCCGGGTGGCGCGCTCGACATTTTCGAGCGGGTGCAGCTTGAAGATAAGCCGCCGGCCCCCGGCGATCTCCACAGCCCTTCGTATGAAGGCCCCGCGGTCCTCGCGCCGGAATAACTCCCTCAGCGGCGTCGTGCAGACCAGCACGTAGCGCCTGTAGGGAAAGTCGTTCGAGCAATATCGGAGGCAGTCATCGAAATTGGGTATTCCCGTAACGACGATCTTCTCGGGACGCACGCCTTTTCGGATGAACAAATCGCGATATCCCTCGCTCGCGACACAGAAAGCCAGGTATGCATCGCTGAGACCGGTCGCCGCCGTATCCGCCATCCATCGAGGAAGGAATCGGAAGCGCTTGACGAGATGAAACATAATGGATTCCGGGTCGGTAATCCCCTCCTGAACCAGTACGATCCTGCTGTGTCGAATGTTCTTCTGAAGGTATATATCCGAGCAGGTAACCACCAGGTCGTAGAGCCCATTTTTTCCCTGGTAGTCGATGAGGAGGCCATGATTCTGCAGATACGTCCGACAGCGTCCCACCGCCTTGTTACCTGCGATCGTGAATTCGATCAACCCTAGTCTTCGAAGAATCTCATCAAAGCCGTGGCAGTAGTAAGGCGAGAAGGAATGTTCGTAGTCGGAAAGGCGCTTGGAAATCTGGTGCATTTGGGTTGTCTGATTCATCGAACCGCAGATGAAGAAGATCCTTTTTCTCATTCGCGCCTTCCGTTGCCGCTTATTGCAGGTCTACACAATAAAGTCAACAAAATAAAAAGAATCCCTCATTCACGTCATCCCGGCGAAAGTCGGTATGACGTGGCGGTCAAGGAAGCATGAAGGGGGTTGTCACCTGCAGTCCTTCCGAGCCCCCCTCCCAAAAGCGTTAGTCTCCCACCTAATACCCTTATGACCCCCTTTTTCGATGTACGGAACCTATTGGAACCAGATCTTCATCGGCGCAACACGGCTTTCCGGAACCTGAGCCCTATGATGGGTCACCGCGGGCCATGACAATGCCCTTATTAGACAGGTCAAGCCACCGGCGGCGGCCGGTGGCCAACCCTGGACTGGAACAGATCGACTGACTATTGTTGTTGCGGTTGCTCTTTTGCTGAATCTGTGCCGGAGAAGGTCTTTTCGACTGCTTCGCCGCCCTTTTGGACTCCTTCGCCGCCCTTTTGGACTCCTTCGCCGCCCTTCTTAATTCCTTTGCCGGTCGCTTTGCCGGCGTGCTTAACTCCCCGTTTAGTGGCATGGGCGCCACGCTTCACTCCCCGTTCAGTGGCATAGGCCCCACGCTTCACTCCCCGTTCAGTGGCTTCGCCCGCTCGCTCAAGTGCCCCGCCGGTGGCTTCGGCCGCTCGGTTCAGTCCCCGTCCAGTGGCTTCGCCCGCTCGCTCAAGTGCTCCGCCAGTGGCCGGCTTGTCCGTTGTTGCCTCGTCCGCAAAACAGACGGAAGAAAAGACCCCGACCATACAAAGCGCAACAAGGGGCGGGAAAACGTTTTTTCCCAAAGTCCGAACCATTTCTGTAATAGTCATGGCGCCCTCTCTTTCTTGTCTCATGAATCAGGTTTATTAAGTGGGCAGAAGAACCTGCTGCTCCTTATTTCAGGCCCCAATTGAGTTTTTGCATTAGAACCTGGTCCCATCCATCTGCACGCGGCTTCTCTCCTTCCACTTTTTGGGCCGACTTTTCTCAGTTGCAGATGTCATCTCCCTGGCTTGAGTTACGATCGAGNNTATAACTGGCTTCGACTAATCGCTGGGACAGGACTTTTCCAATCCCTTTAAGTTCTTGAAGTTCTTTCATTTCTTTTTTCATAGCATCCTCCACTAATTTCCTTCCAGCTTTTTACACGTCCGGCCGGCGCAAATGACAAAGGCGCCCACCGCATGCCTCCGCACAGCGGGTGTTCATTCGACGACCGGATTACTCTCTACCGACTTGTGCGTAATGCAAGGCCACAAACAAGCCCACCTGTTCGAGAACGACAAGAGGAAGCCGGAGGCTATTGGTTGAAGACCTTCTTTATTTCGCCAACCTTTTCGCGCGCCGCGCCCTTCAATTGGTCCTTCTTTCCCTCTTCTTCGAGGCCTCGGTTGCCTGAAAGACTTCCGACGCCTTTTTTGACGCTTCCTTTGACCTCATCCGCCAGACCTTTGATTTTATCTTTTGTGCTCGACTTCACGATGTATCCTCCAATCAAGTAGACTCGCCAAAATGGACAACCAGGGAAGCACGTTCTCCCCCTTGCGGGTTCGGACGACATACACGTCAGATTGGTTCACGGGCATCCACGTACGTTTGAAGCAAACCTTATGCCCGGCGGACCGGGAGCCGTTGCTTTTAATGTTCTATAATATCTACAGACACTTATGGATCGGTCAGTGCGCTGGAAGATTGCAGCTTGAACAGAAAGAGTGTTGCATGCAACAGAAGCGTTGCATAATTTGTCTGTTACATGTAACGCTTTCTCTATTCAACGCCACTCCCTTGGGTTGTACTCACTCCTTCCATAAGTAGCCATATACATTATCCAAAAGGAGAACACGACGGCTCTCGATCCCCCCGAGCATAGAATTTGCCTAACCCAACAGGCGCCACAACAGGCGGCAGAGATCGTAGCTTGTAAGTTGAAGGCAGGATCGGAACGCCGCAGTATTTATAAGGTTGGTGGCAGCATTCCTGGATTCTTACGAATTCTTGCAGTAAACAGATTGCTCGAATCGGACCGGCCGGGACCAAAGGCCCCGGCTTTACACCCTATTCATGGGGTGAATTATTTCCAGTTATCGATGAAGCAAACCCAAAATACCTGTAATGATCAAGTAGAACGCCACAACATAATTTAAGAGCCTGGGCATGATTAAAACTAACAGGCCGGCAATCAAAGATACCAGCGGCCCTGAAACAGCCGCAAGGTCAGGAAGATGAAACGCCATTGCATACTCCTTTGCGTTAAATTGATTCTGATGGAATATAAACTGATTTATCAGAACCGATAGGATTCATTGCGCCTCGAAAACTCCTTCGCCGTAAGCCCCACGTTGAGCTTCACATCTGTGAAAACATAATCTTCGAACATTTCGTCCTTTCCGTCATAGAAAACATCCGCTACGGGAAGGAGCAGTTCTTTATCCCTGTGGATAATAAATCGGGCGCAATAGTATTTTCTGCCTCCATGCGGCAAGAATCCGCCTTCGACCACGGTCGCAGATCTCCCATTGAAGGTCTCATCCGTCAGCCGCATAATTTCGCGTTCTCCGGACCGGATAGCCGGTTCAATATTACGCCTGAATTCAGCGAGCAAAAAGCCAAACCCGAGTTCCGTGACGGGGCGCCGATTCCGAGACATTACAGGTCGAAAAACCCGAAATCGACCTTCCTGGCAACATTATCTCCTCTCAAATGCGTCCAAATAACAGAAGCAATGGCACGATCAGAAGGACCAGTCCCAGGCTGCCGCTGGGATAATATCCCCACGCCCGGCTATGCGGCAACGCAGGGAGTGCGCCAATCAGCAGAAGAACCAGTAAAATAAGAAGAATCATCCCTAACATTTTCGCTTTCCTTTCTGCCGAAATCCCGGCGTGTGTTTGCCTTCATCCGTTGTCCCTTACCAAATGCGGGATCACAGGAGAGAACCAGGATGGAAGCCCAATGAGCCATCCAACACCATCTTTGAGCAAATTTCATACCCGCTAGATCGAGAGACGTAACGTTTACAATTTAAATAATAACTATAGACGCTTATGGCAATGTAAGACCCATCGAAGGTTGTGGATTTGAGTAGAAAGGTGTTGCGTGCAACAGAAGTGTTGTCGTCAAATGCATAGATCGAGTGGCCCTCTACCGGAAAATCAAAAGATTCAACCTCACTGAAGATACCCCTCTATGTTGAAGCGTTGCACGTTACACAGAAATCATGCAACACTTCCGTTGCATGCAACACCCCCTTTTCTTGCCGGCTATCAAACAGAGCACAGCCTACTCAGACTTAAGATCTTGTTTTTACATCACAATATGGAATGAGTGCTATCATCTGCCTCTTCGGCACAGATATTGATTATGCTGAAGCGTTGATGAAAAGAGCATCAGGTTCAGCCCTATTGGATTTCTTGCAGCCGAAGGCTGTATAACGTGATCACTGCCAAAGATTACCGGGAAGCTCTGTCAAGGATGGATGAAGGGAACGTGAAGTCTTGCATCCAGGTGATCGTAAATTTAAGTCAGCGTACTCAGCGTTTTGAATTCAAGAATTTGCAGGTTACCATTAATTGAAGTGTTTCTAACCTTACAAGGAGACAGATCATGAAAAGAATTGCCTGTCAGTTCACTTATCCAATTGCACTCGCTGTTGCGGTGGTGTTTCTCGCCTTTATGGTTCTCGCAAGTCCAAGTCCTTCGCGCGCGGCATCGTCCGAGCCAGGCATGGCGACCGCTGGTAAGGCCTCAAGGCCCGACCGTGTTGAGGCGCGCATTAAAGAGCTTCAAACCAAGCTCAAGATCACCCCGGCACAGGAAGAGCTATGGAATAACGTCACCCAGGTAATGCGGGACAATGCGGAAAAGATGGAGGCGCTCATCAAGGCAAGGTCAGAAGAAGCAAGCACGATGACCGCTATCGACGATCTCAAATCCTATGGCGAAATTGTCGAAGCGCATGCAGACGGCATCAGGAAATTCATCCCGGCCTTCGAGCCTCTCTATGCCGGCATGTCGGACGCTCAGAAGAAGGCTGCCGATACGCTATTCCGCCGCCATCACGGAGTCACGAAGTCAAAGGCAAAACGTAAATGATCGCGACCGCCACAACGTCAAGACAGCAAACCCTATTTTCCGATAGGGAAACATTTAAGAAATGGAAGGTAACTATGAGAACTTCAAACACTCGAGCCACGAAGTTTAGTTCGACAGCCGTCAAGATCCTGATCGCGCTCGTCTTCGCCTCAATTATCGGCGGTATATCCATCTCATCGGCGTTCGGCAGATATAGGCACGAAGGGTATCGCGTCTATGCGCCTCCAGTGGTCGTCTATACCCCGAATGAGTATGTATCGCCGGGCATCGACCTCGCCGTCCCCATCGAGATAGAAGGTGGCGGTGGTGGTTATTATGGCGGTGGTGGTCATCATGGTGGTGGTCATCACGGCGGCGGTCATGGTGGTGGTGGTCATCATGGGGGCGGTCAAAGATAAATATGTCATGCAGTGAAACATTGACGATCACATATTAAGGATTGGGAAGCTATCATTAATATTGTGACCAATTCTGAAACGGTTAAGGAGATCCAAATGAACAGAACTCTCATGTCCATAGTGTTGTTTCTTGGCTTTGCCGTATTGGTGGGCTTGTCTGTAGCCTCCTATGCCGCTGAGTCAGTGGGGAACGTGGTGGATGATACTATCATTACCAGTACAGTGAAGGCGGAGTTGGCAAAAGATGTTCGGCTGGGGACACTGACCGACATTGAAGTGAGTACTACGCAGGGCGTGGTTACCCTCGCCGGTAAGGTGCATAACAGTGAAGAGAAAGCGATGGTGGAACAGAAAGTCCGGGGCGTACAAGGTGTTGTCAAGGTAAACAATGAGTTGCATATAGTTTCTCCGTGACAAAAAAAATGATCTGGAACGGATCCAAGGATGGCGACGAAAAAATCGCTTCCCTTTTCCACCCTGTTTTGTGGGTGCGGGTATATCAATACGAATAAAATGAAGTTCAATAGTTCCCCGTAGCTGGGAACTGCCCGGCAAGTATTGCGAATTATCACATGTCAGCACGGCAAGGGATAGCTGAACCATGTTCAAAAAGCCCAAAATTAAGAAGATTTTGACCGTTAGGCGAGAAACTTCGGCTGAGGTCTCGACAGACTATGAAGAGCCAAGGCCGGCAAACATTCAGGACAGGCGTCCGCCGGTTTCCTTCGATCCATTCCGTCTATACCTCGAAGAGATCAAACGCTATCCGCTTCTCAGCAGAGATGATGAAAGGGACCTGACGATACGATACCGCGAAAAGGGCGATATCGAGGCCGCCTACAAGCTCGTTACCGCTAATCTCAGACTTGTAGTCAAGATTGCCATGGGTTTTCAGCGATACTGGATGCAGAACCTGATGGACCTCATCCAGGAGGGCAACATCGGACTGATGAAGGCGGCAAAGAAATTCGATCCTTACAGGGGCTACAAATTTTCCTACTATGCATCGTTTTGGATCAAGGCCTACATAATGAAGTTTATAATGGACAACTGGAAGCTCGTCAAAATCGGAACGACTCAGGCCCAACGGAAACTCTTTTTCAACCTGCGCAAGGAACAGGAAAGACTGGAAGCCGAGGGCATCGAGGCTTCCCGTACGCTGCTTAGCCACCGGCTTGATGTAAAGGAGTCGGAGATCATCGAAATGGACCAGAGGCTCAACAGTGGGGAGATCTCGCTCGACAGCCCCCTTAAGGAAGGCTCCGAGGACACGCGCAAATCTTTTCTGCCCTCGAACGAGCTGGCCGTTGACGATCGGATCGCTGACCAGGAAGCCAAGGCTATCCTCCATGACAAGCTGATGCTTTTCAAAGGCCAGCTCAAAGACAAGGAGGCCGTAATATTCGAAAAGAGGCTCCTGGCCGAAGATCCCGTGACGCTCCATGGAATCGGAGAAAAGTTCGGGATCAGCCGCGAGCGCGTGCGCCAGATCGAAAGTCGTCTCAAAAAGAAGCTGAAGATTTACCTCGAAGAGGAAATCGCAGACATCGGCCTGCTACATGAGAGCATGATCGAAATTTAGCGAATAATCGATAGTGATCTGTTCACTTTAACTGTTTTTGCCCTACTTTACCGGGATACCTATGGATCAGTTGCTTGAAAAGGCAGGGTTTCCCGGTTCCAAAATGATCCCGGCCGGGAACATGCCATGAGGTCGCTTCTTGCTTTGAAACTCTTTGGCAATGCTCTTCACAGCCATGCCATGAGTGATGTGCTTGACGAAGGTCTCGCCCCGTTTGCCGGACACAACCGCATCCCCCAAACGCGCCTTTCTAACCGAATACGTCTGTCGCATTGACAGGGAAAACGAAGCTCATAAATTCTCTGAAATGGATATGCAAAACGTGGTCCCCTTTTTAGCTGCCGGTTGCACCCGTGCCTGCCATGATCTCTGCCGAACGCCGGCGCGATGTGGATATACCGCCGATCATTGAGACGAAGATGAGCGCTATATGGAACAACCATTCAGGCAAACACGCTACAAATCGACACCGCAAAGGGATGGCCCGCTTTAGCCGCCCATACGTTCTGCGTTTCACGGTCGAGCAAGTCACGCATGTGTAAGAAAACCCTTTCTCGCGTTTGCTTCAACCAGAATGCTCCCTGGCGACCGGTTCATCGACCCAGTATCCTTTGCGATTGTAATGTCGGTGCAGCCCGGTCTCATAATCCCGGGTTAGAAGAGACTCCTCGGTGTATTCCGGTGACTGTTTGATGGTCTCGCGCGGAAGATTCACGAAGACTTTCGACTCGCTCCAACTAACGCGCTCGATCC
>PLSV01000239.1:0-126 GCA_003165235.1 Syntrophobacteraceae bacterium | reverse complement strand
ATGGGGATCCCACGCTTTCTCATTTTGGGTGGATTCTCTCCATTTTTCACGATCACGCACAATGGAGGGATAAGAATAATACCCCCACATGTATGAACCGTCCCAATACGCCGGCCATCCATAATA
>PLSV01000306.1 GCA_003165235.1 Syntrophobacteraceae bacterium | reverse complement strand
CTTTCCGAGCTTCTTTGTTTTATTTTGTCTCATGGCTATGCTCCTCCTTTGATCTGTGTTAACCAACTCGCAATTGGCTCAAATCAAAGTGAGTATAGCCATTTTCAGTTAATGCGCGACCCTCACTGAAATATAGCAAGCTTCGCGTGAGACCAGGCTTTACGCCTCACCCTCTTCGCGTCCGTCCTCCGTCTTCTGTCTTCTGTCTTCCGTCCTCAGTCATTGCGCCGCAGTGGTTTGAAGAACTCCCGGATCTCCCGCACAAGGGCCTCAGGCTGCTCAAGTGCGGCGAAGTGGCCGCCTTCAGGCATGACGGTCCACCTTTTGATATTGGCGTAAACGCTCTGCGCCACCGAGCGGGGCGGGCGTATGATCTCGCGCGGGAACTCGACATAACCCGTCGGCACGGTGATTTTGGCGCCCTCCGGGATCGGCCAGCCGCCGTGCCTTAGCGCGTAGTAGGGCCAGAACGAAGACCCAATGGCGCCGGTAACCCAATAGAGAGTGATGTTGGTCAACATCTCGTCCAGGCTCACGGCGCTATCCGGCTCACCACTGTTATCAGTCCAGGCGCGGAATTTTTCCACAATCCACGCCGCCAGGCCGACCGGGGAATCGGTCAGCCCAAAAGCAAGGGTAGTCGGCCGCGTACCCTGGATCCACTGGTACCCGGTCTCCTCTTTGAGCCATTCGTCCAGTTGCGCGAGAAATACCTTCTCCTCACGGGTCGGGGCCTCGAACATCTTCCGACTGCGCCGCACCGCCAGTTGATTGAGGTGAATCCCGGTCACGCGCTGTGGGAACCGGTAAGCCAGGCGCGAAGCTACGAAAGCCCCCCAGTCGCCTCCCTGCGCGCCGAAGCGCTGGTAGCCCAGCACATCAGTCATCAGCGCGGCAAATACCTCCGCGATCTCCTCAATGCTGAAGCGCTTCTGCCCGGACCGGAAAGACAGCGTGTAGCCCGGCAGCGAGGGCGCCACCACCGTGAAGGCGTCGGCAGGGTCGCCCCCGTAGCGCACCGGGTCGGTGAGCATGGGGATGAGCTTGTGGAACTCCACCACTGAACCCGGCCAGCCATGGGACAGCAGCAGCGGCATCGGGTCAGGTCCTTTGCCGCGCTCGTGGATAAAGTGCGCCTCGATTCCTGCCAGCGGCACGCTGAACTGGCGAAAGCGATTGAGCATCGCCTCTTGCGCACGCCAGTCGAAACCATCGCGCCAATAGCTAATCAGCCGCTGCATGTAGGCGACACTGGCGCCGGTGGCCCACGGCTCGAGCGGCGGCTCATCGGGCAGGCGCGCGCGGGACAGCCTGTCATGGAGGTCTTGGAGCACGTTATCGGGGATGCTCAGTTTGAACGGCTTCGGTTTTGTTTGACTCATATCCAGATCCAGAAAAATAAGCCGGACCGCATGCGGTCCGGCCAAAAGGTTATGTGCTAGTGAACTTAAAGCTAATTCAGACTCAAGGACTTAGGAAACTTCAGTTTCCCTCGGGGATCATTTGAGGGCACATAATCCCGGCTCTTGAGTCGACGGTCGTCATCGACACACTTGCTTATTTCCTTGGTCCTGACGAAATTGGGGTCACTCAATTCATTCATGGGACAAAGATGCCTTCGCCCCGCCTTATCTTTAGCCCAAATCAACGTATCAGGTTTCATAATCTAACTCCTCCAAACTAAACGCTAACCCTCTTTTAGTAATCATCATCGCGTCGAATGACATAGGACGGCGCCGATATTTTTCCCGGGAACAAGGCCTCCCGCGAACGCCCAACGCGCCAGATAGACGTGTCGCGCGGTCGGCCTGCCCGCTACGCGCTCATACGACGCACAGTGCTTATTCTCTTAGGTAGTGTACTATATAAGTCTATCATACGAGGGGGGCCGGCATTTCACGCCCGTTATTCCCAGAAATCCCCGTTCTTTTTCTTCAGCTCGATGTAACTGATCCTGCCCCTCTCATTGACAAATGAACTGAGCAACCAACTCACGAGGCTGATTATGACAGAGCCGAAAACTGCCGACCAGAACCCATGGACGTAAAAGCCGGGAACTACTCCTGAGACCATTTTCAAAAGCAGGGCATTTATAACGAATGTAAAAAGGCCCAAAGTGAGGATATTGATCGGAAGGGTGATGATGATCAGTATCGGCCGGAACAGGGCATTCAGTACGCCGAGCACCAACGCGGCGAAAAGGGCCGCAGAGAAGCTCGCGACATATATGCCGTCGACCAGGTAAGAGGTAAGAATAATCGAAATCGTCAGGAGCAGCCATCTTATCATAATACCTTTCAATTTTCATCCTCCTGTTTACAGCGCGGATAGTTTCATAGCTTGCGGGGTGGATCGTGACTTTCGGCATATTTGCGTCTCCCCCGGCCGGGGCGGCAGGACCTTCAACTATGCCAGTTGGGTCTTCTTTTGAGCCAATCGGAAACCTTTTCCTCTATCCAACCTTCAAGCCCCGCGGCCAGATAAAACGCCGGACGCAGGAGATTGTCAGGGGGTGAAACAACCCCCTCGGCTACAGCGGCTGCGGCCAAGGCCGTATATGGATAAATCCGGATTCCGGTGGTGATCTTCATTGCTTCCAATTCGAGAGAATCCGCAAACTCCAGGCTCTCCTCGACTGTTTCCCTGGTCTCTCCCGGCCCTCCGAGAAGAAGAAACCCCATTCGCCCGATTCCGTATTTGTCAAGCATTTCCGAAATCATACGGACTTCTTCAGGCTGAAACCTCTTGTTGAACGAACGCAATATTTTCCTCGACCCGCTCTCAAATCCGAGGGCCACTTCGACGCACCCTGCCCTGGCCATCCTTTCGATAAGACCCTCATCGACTTTCCAGGGATAGAGTATGCTGCGCCACCGGATTTCCAGATTTCTCCCGGCCAGCGCGCCGCAAAGCTCACGTGCATACGAGGCAGGAAAATTAAAAGTATTGTCCACAAAGAAAAAATTCTTAAACCCTGCTTCAGCGAACCGTGAAATTGAATCGGCAACAATTTCAGGGGACCTTTTCCGCAAAATCCGCCCCTCTATGGTTGCGGTCGAACAGTAACTGCATTCCATCGGGCAGCCCCTCCGGGTCTGGAAAGGAAGCCAGATTTTCTGATCCTTGAATTCGGTGGGAAATGAAAACAGGCCGTTGGGATCGGGCAACACGGAGTCGTCGAGCCTTTTTAGGACCTCGGTCTTATTTTCGCGGCCCGACTCAGCCAAAACCAGGTTCGGAACGACGGCCAGGTCCTCTTTTCGGGAAAGTGCGTTCAACAGCTTCACAAAAACGGCTTCTCCCTCGCCTCTTATCCCCATGTCCGCTCCAAGATAGGCCAGTGCGCTTCGAGGATACATGCTGTATCCCGCTCCTCCCAGAACGATAGGGACCGACGTGAGTCTGCGGCAGGAAGCCACGACATTTTTTACGGCATCCAGAAGAAACCTGGGAGACTTCATGAACTGATCGTCGATGTTTCTGACCGAAACCCCGATAAGTTCAGGATTAAAACCTGAAACGGCATTTTCAAGTGTTAGTTCCTGAAGCTCGTCTTTCGTCATGAGGTTCAAAAGCCTGACTTCATGGCCTGCATGCTCGGCCGTTGCAGCGACACACGCCAGGCCCATCGGCAGGACAGGCATCTGAAGTTGCTCGGTATTGGCTGAAATCAGCAGCGCGCGCATGGTTTTTCCCCGGTTCTTTTTCAGATCCTCATGGTAACATTTTACCGCAAATCTTAGGAGCAAAGATAAATACACGGAGGACGGAGGACAAAGGACGGAAGACGGAGGGAAGAAAAAACCCGTCCGTTATGGCGGCATGTTTTTTTTCAAAACCACCGGCGGTGTGATATAAGTTCAGGTTCAAATCTGTAAACAATCAGACCACAGGAGCGAAACCCGCCTGATGAAAGTCGCATACTTCAGCATGGAAATAGGGCTCAATGAAAGCATTCCGACCTACAGCGGAGGGCTTGGCATTCTGGCCGGGGACCACATCAAATCCGCCGCCGACCTCAGCATCCCGCTGGTCGCCGTAACTCTTCTCTACAAGCGGGGCTACTTCATCCAGAATATAAACCCATTTGGGCAGCAGGAAGAGATGTACCCTTACTTCGACCCGCGCGCGTTCATGGAGCCTCTGCCGCTCAAGGTGACCGTAAGGATCGAAGGCCGGGACGTGCAGGTGGGCGTCTGGAAGCACAACGTGGTTGGGATGCATAACGAGACCGGATCGGGACGCGTCCCGGTCTATTTTCTCGACACGGATCTTCCGGGAAACGCGCCCGAAGACCGGCTCATAACCCAGTATCTCTACGGTGGAGACCAGCATACCCGGATATCGCAGGAAGCGATTCTGGGAATCGGCGGATACCTGGCGTTCAAACGCCTGGAGCCGCAAATCACCACCTATCACATGAACGAGGGGCACGCGGTCTTCCTCACTCTCGCCATGCTCAAGGACCTTCGAGGAGACGAGGAGCAGGTAAGATCGAGGTGCGTCTTCACAACGCATACACCGGTCGCCGCCGGCCACGATAAATTCGACTACAACCTCGCATGGAAGGTAATCGGGGAATACCTGCCCTCAAATATCAGGAAACTTGCTGGCGGCGATATTCTAAACACCACCGTTCTGGCCCTCAATTTGTCGCGCGCCGCAAACGGGGTGAGTCAACTGCACGGGGAAATATCCAGGCAGATGTTTCCAGGGTTCAACATCGCCCACATCACAAACGGCGTGCACCACCTGAGCTGGACCGGCCCTGAATTCAGGGATCTATACGACAAATACCTCCCGGCCTGGCGGCAGGACCCCCAACAACTCGGTGACATTTCCGCAATTCCGGACAACGACATCGTCGAGGCCAAAAGGAAGGCCAAAAAGCGGCTCATAAGATACATAAATTCCCTGTCCGCCGCAGGGTTTACAGAGGAACAGCTCACGATCTGCTTTGCGCGGCGCGCGGCAGCTTATAAGCGCGCAACCCTCATTTTCAGCGATCTGGAATTTCTATTCAATCTGTCTCATGACCGAGTGCAGTTGGTATTCGCAGGGAAAGCCCATCCGCAGGACCAAGCAGGAAAAGAGTTGATCCGGGCGGTAGTAAATATCGGGAAGCAATACGAAAAACAGCTTCGGCTGGTATTTGTTCCAAATTACAACATCTGGGTGGCGGGCCTGATGACTTCGGGGGCGGACGTCTGGCTCAATACACCTCGCCGTCCAAGGGAAGCGAGCGGCACGAGCGGCATGAAAGTTTGCTTTAACGGCGGAGTAAATATGAGCGTTCTGGACGGATGGTGGCGGGAAGCCTGCAAAGACCGGGTGAATGGGTGGGCCATAGGCGACGACGAGGACCAGGCTGATGAAGCAGCCACCGCCGACCTCTACCGTGACCTTGAAGACATGGTTACGACCTACTATGCCAACCCCAGAAAATGGCTATCCATTATGAGGCGGTCCATCTCCGACATAACCCCTCAGTTCAATACCCACAGGATGGTGCTCGAGTATTTTCGCAACTATTACAGGTAAGGGAAGGAGAAGGTTTCAGGGGCGGCCGAAGCCTGCCCCTAGCCCCGGTTCGAGTCAGGGACAGGCTCTGATCCGAGGGTTTGACCGCCGATCCCGGTTGCGGTCCCCGCCTCGCGGAGCGTCGAGATTGTTTCACCGGCCATGGCCCAGCCCTTATCGATTTCGCCTTGTGAGTTCTTGCGGCAGCATTTTCCCCTTGACACATATATCGTAGCGCTATATGATCTATAGATGTAAAAAGGGAAGGCGTTATGGACCTTCAACCAGTTCTGCAGGGACCTCTGCGTGGTGATTGACGCCTTGAGGGAAGAAGGGGTGAACGGGCGAATCCGACAATAACTGAACAACTAAAATGTTATGTGTCCCGGCTGCCTTTCCCGGTGGCGGGATGCGTACGGAAAGGCAAGCGTTATGGATGAAAGCCATGAAGTCTATGAGAAACTGGCGGACCACCTCGACCGGCTTCCTGAAGGATATCCTCGGACCCCGGAAGGAATAGAGATTCGCATCCTTCGCAGGCTTTTCACCCCGGAGCAGGCCGCGTTGGCTCAGTTGGTCACCCAGAAGCCCGAACCTCCGGGCGCCATCGCAGCCCGGAGCGGACTCGACCCCGCGAACACCGCCCTAAAGCTCGAAGAGATGTCCCTCAAGGGTTTGATCTTCCGGATCCGCAAAGGACCGGAAGTCCGATACATGGCCGCACCCTTCATGGTTGGCATCTGGGAGTATCACGTAAACGACCTCGATGAGGGTCTCATCAAAGATGTGCGCGAATTCATGCCCTATTTTTCCAAACAGAGCAGCCAGTTGAAAAACCCGCAGCTTCGGACCATTCCCGTCGCCAGGGCGCTCGCGGCCGAACAGGTGATAATGCCATATGAGGAGGCCCGCAGGATTATTTCCGGCGAGGATGAGATTATAGTCGCTCCGTGCATATGCAGAAGGGAGCACAAGATGACGGGCGCTGGCTGTGACAGGCCGCTTGAGGCCTGCCTGGTTTTTGGCCTGGGGGCTCGATATTACGAAGAAAACGGGCTGGGGCGCCCGATCGATCAGCAGGAGGCTTTGGAGATACTCGATCGGGCGGAAAAGGCCGGGTTGGTTCTACAACCTTCCAACACCCAAAAAGTGAGCAATATATGCACCTGCTGCGGGTGCTGCTGCCAGATTCTCATAAATCTCAAACGGCTTCCGGAACCGGCCAATCATGCCGCATCGAATTATTTTGCAACCATTGACCAGGAGCTATGCGCCGGCTGCGGGACCTGCATGGACCGATGTCAGATGGAGGCCATAGAAATGGATGGAGAGTCTGCCTCTATCCTCCGCAAACGCTGTATCGGGTGTGGTCTTTGCGTTACAACCTGTCCGGAAGAGGCGATACGCCTTCAGGAAAAGCCCGAGGCGCAAAAATCCATACCGCCTTTGAACAAAATGGAAAGATCCCAGCGCATTGCTGAGGAGCGAACGGCCAAACCCTAAGGCCGGCCCCAGGCATATGACCCTACAGCCTACAGCCTGCAGGCCGCGGCTTAGGTCCGGCATTGGGTGACATGATCCGAGGAGCAGTTTCATGAAGATTGCGCTGATCACTGGAGCCTCCAGCGGCATCGGGGCGGACGCTGCCCGTCACCTCTCGGATCGAGGCTTCCGCGTCATTTTGGTTGCCCGACGGCGCGCGGAGCTCGAAAGTGTCGCCAACGGCGTCGGTGGCTCTGCGGCCGTAGAGGTTTGTGACGCCGCCTCCGGCGAAGATGTGCTGACGCTCGCAGAGCGTGTTCGGCGCAACTACGGCAGCCCGGACGTTATAGTCAATTGCGCAGGCGCGGGACAGTGGAAGCTGATCGAGGACACGACTCCAGTTGAGGCGCTTTTCATGATGCAGGCGCCATACCTGGCGGCCTTCAATATCACGCATGCTTTCATGCGAGACATGCTGGCGCGCCGGTCCGGCGTGATCATCCACGTCAATTCACCAGCTTCAATCTTTCCATGGCCGTCGTCGGTAGGCTATGCGGCTGCGCGCTGGGCGCTGCGCGGTCTGCACGAATCCCTATGCCAGGACCTCAGCGGCACGGGAGTCCGAAGCTGCAACGTCGTCTTCGGCCGGGTGAACAGCCCATACTACGAACACAATCCCGGCGCAGCAGAGAACATGCCGCGCATCGCCAATACCATACGGACCTTGTCCACCGACGAATGCGGCCGTATAATCGCGCGACTTGCAGAACGTCCGAGGCGCGATTCGCTGCATCCTTTCATGCTTCGGCTCTACGGCTGGAGCTATCGCCTGGCGCCGGCGCTTGTGCTTTGGCTGTTACGACTTACCGGCGCGAAGCGCCGCTAATATGCATTCGTAGAGCGTCTAATCACCCCAAACTGAGCGGGGGATTTTTTTCATTTTAAAGATACCCCGCACTCCCCAGGATTTCGGCCACACGCGCAAGCGCGTGTGGCCGACCGCTGAAATGAGCCGCGTAGCGGCGAGGGACCGCAGCGCCTAGAGCATCAGGTATCCGTCAGGCGCCAGACTTGTAGCGAGCATGACTGTGTTGATGTCGCGATGGTCCGTAAAACTGGGCGCCTCTCTGTTAGCCGGATCGAGCCAGAAGTCTTCGATGATTTCCGCCAGAGGTCCATACCGCATCAGGATTTCAACTTGCCTGGCCAGCGATGGCGCCTTGTCGAAAATGCCCGGCTTTCCTTCAATGAGCCGCTGCAACCTTTCAAGAGCATGCAGCCCGATGGAAACCCCCAGTTCCCTGAATGCCAGCCGGCGCCGAGCCGGAGCTTCCAGCGAATCCGTGCTCAGATAGGCGCGCAATCCGAGCCGGCACGCGTCCAACAGGACCGCTAAAAGACCGGCCTGCGGAAAAGCTCCGCTCACCATCATTTGGGCTGTTCTATAGGCATCCGATAAAAGACCGCCAATACCGAGAGGGTCATCGGTTGTCCAATCTTTTCCCTTGCACATGGCAGCCAGACCTTCGATTTCACCGGTCAGATCCAAAGAGTCTTCCGAACCTCCGGCCAACCCTGCCTGAAGCTCACAATAGACAATGAGCCCATCGAGAGGGTCGTGACGCCCCATGGATGCTACGAGAGGGTACGACAGGTCGATGCTCATCTTCCAGTACATTCGTCTCTGGTCTCCGTAAGAAGGGCCAACGGTGAATTTGGCGTAAGCCGTTTTTGCAAGCTCAACGGCCCACCGTACGTAGGCCGGGTCCCCCGTGATCGAGCTGACGCAGTTGAGGGCGTACATCCATTTAGTGAGGTAGTGATAATACTGCCCGTCACGATCCCATTCGAGCTGCTCGTCAAAAGGATCATCGGGGCCCCGTTCGTTCATTTTCTTGCCAATCCGCAGTCCTCCCACAGTGGGGCGCCGTTCCCCTTCCCGCTCATCGAGACCGCTGATCCAGCCCTTTCGCCGATCGTCGTCACGATGCCGTCCAAGAATGTTATGGACCTGATCGACAAGCAGGAGAGCAAGTTTTTTGTGCTCTTCATCATTCGTTTGCCGATACAGCCCGAGGAAATTGCAAACCGCAAAAGCATCGGTCCACAGGTATCGTCTTGGCGCCTCACTCGCCGGCGCAAGTCCGGTCATAGCGGCAAAAGCATTCATCAACTCTATGGCGCGGGGTAATCCCTGAGTCTGCTTCATCTATCACAATCCTCGCATGACAGACCAATAAACAACCCTGTGCGATAATAATCTGGTCATTCCTCTTACCGCCTCTGTGCGGAAGGTCCGCCGCGTAGCGCGAAGGCCGACCGCGGGATGGTCTATCATGCGCGTCGGGCGGGCGCGGGAGGCCTTGAGGGCAGCCCTTACTACCATGGAAGCCGCCAGGAAGGAAATTATAATCCTGCTCTGGTCGGAGGGGGAATAGAAGGCGCCTTGCTGCCGGTATGGCATAGGGACCGGTGGATTTCGCCAGCCTTGAATGCTTTCATGAATCTTCAGTATTCCCTTAGCGGTCATTGATGTATTATTTGGGTTTGCAGGCAGCGCTTTTTTTCTAGAAAAAGCCGGCCAGGTTCTGGAGCCGTTAAAGCATCTACCACAGGGAGAACATAAATGAGATTCAGAGAACTGTTGGATAAAGAAGAGGTCATTATCGCCCCGGCCGCCTATGATGTGGTGTCCGCCCAGATCATTGAGAAAGCGGGGTTCCCGCTCGCGTATCTGACCGGGCTTGGCAACGAAGCCAGTGACCTCGGGTACCCCGACCTGGGACTGACCACTGTTACGGAAATTGTCAGGAAAGCCGGGAATATAGCCGGAGTGGTGAATGTCCCGGTCGTCTGTGACGCCGATACGGGTTTTGGGGGAGGACTCAACATCTGCCGGACCGTCCGGATGTTCGAGGCTGCAGGCGTGAGCGCTATCCACCTCGAGGACCAGACCTTTCCCAAGAGATGTGCGGCGCTTCGGGGGAAACGGCTCATCGACGCGGAACAATTCGCAAGAAGAATCAGGACCGCAGCCGATGCGAGGAAAAATGGAGACTTTGTCGTAATCGCCAGAACCGACTCCAAGGTGGTGGGAGGAATTGATGAAGCTATAAGAAGGCTGAATATGTATATTGAAAACGGGGCCGACATGGCCATGGTCGGTGACTTATATACTTTTGACCAATATTTGCGGCTTGTCCGGGAGGTAAGGGCCCCGTTGGTAGTATGTGCCGCCGACCCCGAACACTTCTTCATCCAACCTGATTTCACCCTGGACCAATGGAAGCAAACCGGTGTGAAGATGGTGCTCTACTGGTACCTCCCGCTCTTCGCCGCAATGAAAGCGGTGGAAAGGGTCGTGGTGAGCCTCAAGGAGACCGGCTCCATCAAAGAGATAATGGACGATCTCTTCACATACAAAGAATACGCGAAAGCGCTGGATTTGGATAAGTGGTTGAAGATCGACGAGCAGAGCGCCTGAAAATCGCATCCGGCTTGCATCAGCTCTTTAATGAACTGCGGCATGACCTCGGAATTGGACGCCGGCCGGGTAATGCCGCAGATGAAGGATCGTCGGTCAATCTTTTCAGTCTTTTTCCCGGGCCACGGTCCGGGACATCTGTTCAAGGGCAAGGATGAGCGCCTGGGTGCCCGACTTACCGTGTCCCTGCGCCTTTACCGCAATGTATAGCTGGTGGGCCAGCGCCAGACCGGGAAGAAAAAGACCCATACTCGCCGACTCCTTGAGCGCAATGCCCATATCCTTGATAAAATGCTCAACAAAAAAACCGGGAGCGAAATCTTTTCGCAGTATACGTGGGGCCAGATTGTCCAGGCTCCAGCACTTGGCCGCGCCGCCCTGGATGGAGCCCAGCATCGTCGGCAGATCAAGGCCCGCCTTGAAACCGTACAAGAGGCTTTCGCAGACGCCGATCATCGTTCCCGCGACGACGATCTGGTTGCACATTTTAGAATGTTGACCCGAACCCGCAGGTCCCTGGTAGACGGGGTTTTTTCCCATTGTTTCCAGGATGGGCTGAATGGCCTCAACCACTTCACGATCTCCTCCCGTCATGATGGAAAGAGAGGCATTGCGCGCCCCGACGTCGCCACCCGTGACGGGAGCATCCACGGCGAAGGCCCCCCGTTCCTTGGCGGCCTTATAGATTTCCGCCGCCAGCGATGGTTCGGTGGTGGTCATATCAACGAGAACGACACCCTGGCGGGCCGCCTCGAGAATGCCTCCTTTTCCAAAATAAACCGCCCGCACGTCTTCAGGAAACCCCAGCATGGTAAAGATGACGTCAGACTTTTCTGTGGCTTCCCGAGGGGAATCAACCCAGGCGGCGCCTTTTTCGATGAGTGGGAGCGCTTTTTCCTTCGTACGGTTGAAAACGGTAGTGCTGTAGCCTTTTTCCATAATGTGCCCGCACATGGAAAGCCCCATCACCCCCGTCCCGATCCATCCGATGCGCGTTTTTAGAGAAACAGCGGGAACCTCATAAATGCTGCCGGGCATGACAACCTCCTTTTCAAACAAGTGGGCTTCAAAGTAATCCTGCAACTCCCTGCATACAATTCTGTCCGTGGGAAACGCCAGGTCAGGCAAATCGTCCAGGCTGAAAAAAGCGGCTTCACTGGCGTCCGATCCCGGGTGGAGTTGGCCTCCCGCGCGCGTTCCCCAAAACCAGATTCCAACCGTTTGTGACTCAGGATCGTGGAAATTGGAGTGAACGGAAAAAACCCGCCCAACCCGCACCGTTATACCGGTTTCCTCGAAGAATTCACGCCCGGCGGCTTCACGCACCTCCTCGTCCCACTCGAGGTGGCCGCACGGAATGCACCATCGTCCGCCGTATGATCCCACGCGCTTGACCAACAGGATTTTTCCCCCTTCGACCAGCAAAACTGCGACGCCTGCCGTAGGGTTACGATAAAAAACCTTGCCGCAATCAGGACAAAAAGACCTGACTCCCTTTTTTTCTGCTGTCCTTGTAAGCGAAGCGCCGCAATGGGGACAGAAGCGGAAGTTCATAAATATATGCGCCTCCCCGGTAAACCTGGACTTCAACCAGTCTATATGCTAACGCATTATCTGAAAAGCCCGAAACTGCCCGAAGGCTTTGCCGCCAAACCTTAATTATACTCTTTTTTCCATATGATAAATCATTTACTATCCCGTGTGGCGAGTGACGAGCGATGCACACCCCCAAACGAAAGGATCTCTTTATGGCCCTCAAGACCTCCCAGGAATACCTGGAAAGCGTAAAGAAGCTCAGCCCTAAAGTCTATGTGGGCGGCAAATGGGTTTCGAGCCTGCTGGACCATCCTATCACCAGATCCATGGTCATGGCCAATGCCGCCATTTACGACCTGGCGCAGCAAGAGCCGTTCCAAAACGTGATGGTCGCCACCTCTCACCTCACCGGAAACCCGATCAACCGAAACGTTAACGTCTGCCGCAGCAATCACGATCTGGACATGCGGCAGGAAATGGCCCTGCTTACCAGCCAGACGGTTGGCACCTGCAACTACCGCTGCGTCGGCTGCGACGCATTAAACGGCCTCGCATCCACTACATGGGAAATGGACCGCACCCTCGGAACGAAGTACAACGAGCGCTTCAACAGGTGGCTTGCCGGCATTCAGGAAAAGGACCTGGCCGTTTCCGGGGCGATAACGGACGCCAAGGGCGACCGGAAAAAACGCCCGTCCCAGCAGGACGAACCGGACGTGTACATACACATCACAGAGAAACGCAGCGACGGGATCGTGGTCAGGGGCGCAAAGGTCAGTCAGAGCGGAGCGATAGGCGCGCACGAAACGCTCGTTTTGCCCGGCGGGGCGCTCAAGGAGGGCGAGGAGGACTTCGCTGTCGCCTTTGCCGTCCCGAACGGATCTCCCGGACTGACTTACATATGCCAGTACAATGCATACTCTGCTGAAAGAGAGATGGCCCAAGACGAATCGGAGCTTGGCAACCCGGTATTCGGCCAGCGCGAGACCTCCACCATGGTTTTCGACAATGTTTTCATCCCCTGGGACAGGGTTTTCCTTTGTGGCGAAACGAAGTACTGCGGAAAGCTGATTACGAGATTCGCCAAAACGCACCGGATGAACTGCGGAGGGGCCTGCAAGGTGGGATTCGCCGACCTCGTAATCGGCGCGACTGTCATGGCGGCTGAATGCAGCGGAGTAGAGAAGATACCTCACATCCAGGACAAGCTGATAGAAATGGTGCGTCTGAGCGAAACCTCCCACGCGTGCGCAATCGCAGCGGCGGCGAAGGGCAGGGAGGAACCTCAGGGCTCGGGCGTTTTCATGCCCGACGACCTGTTCGGCAACGTAGCCAAGCTGAACATAGCCCACGGCTTCTGGGAAATCATGAAGCTTGCGGGCGATATCGGCGGCGGCCTCCTTGTGACAATGCCACGGATAAAGGACCTCGATCACCCCGAGGTCGGGCCTTTGCTCAAGAAATTATTTCAGAGCGCAGCGCCTGCGGGCAAGCGTTTCAAGGTCGCCAAATTCCTCCAGCATTGGACCGCCGGCCTCCACGGCCCGGGCACCTGGCACGGAGCGGGGGCGCCTCAGAGCCAGCGGGTAATGATTTCCTACCTTACCGACTTTGAGTCCAAAAAGAAGATGGCGAAAAAGCTTATGCGCATGGAAGAAGATTAGGTGGAGTGATGGACAATTGATTATCACGGGCAAGGATTGTCCCGGCCCATCGAAACCCATTTAGCAGCAATACTGTACGCCCTCAGCGCCTGTGCTTCGGAGAGTTCATCGCAGGCGAGGCCCGCCCCGGATCTGGTCCCCCGGACTTGATCCGGGGACCCTGTTGGCAGGGCTCTCGCGGAGCGTGGAGTTCTTTTGTGGCGGCCCGCAGGGACATAAGCAACTGTGGTGGACCAATACGAAGAAAACCAGGCGGAATGAAAATAAACCTCGAACATATAGCCGTCGTGCTATATGAGCCTCATTATCCGGAAAACATAGGCGCAGCGGTTCGTGCGGCCAAGAATATGGGAATCTCGCGATTTTTGGTCGTAAATCCGGCCGACTGCGACCTTACGCGGATTTTAAGGATGGCCACTTACCATGCAGAAGACCTCGTTTTGGCCATCGAAGTCCACGACCGGCTCGAAGAGGCGCTTAAATCCTTTCAATACGTAGTTGGAAGCACCGCCCGAACGGGATCTCACCGCCAGTTCGTGAAAAATCCCCGGCAACTTGCCCTGGAACTTATACCCATCAGCCAGAAAAACCATGTCGCGCTTGTTTTCGGCCCCGAGGCAAGCGGACTGGCCAATAAACATATCACGTACTGCGATGCCCTGGTCACCATACCGACAGCCGAATTTTCCTCCATAAACCTGGCGCAGGCCGTCATGATAATGGTTTATGAGATTTTCACCGCCGCATCCGAAAAAAAGGAGGGGTTTACGCCGCGTCTTGCAACCCGCGGCGAACTCGAATCCATGTACGTTCAGTTGAAAGACACGCTGACGAAGATCAATTTTATAAACCCGGAAAATCCCGATTACTGGATGAAGAGCATCAGGCGGTTTTTCAGCAGAATGCAGCTCCGCGGCCGTGATGTGCAACTGATTCGGGGCATTTGCAGGCAGATCGACTGGTACTGTTTCAGGAAGACTGCAAAGGCCCCGCAGGAAGAAAAGTAAAAGTTCCTGGACGGGGGACCTTGCGGGCCATGCGCCTATTGCCCATCGAGGACGTTAGGCGCCCTACTCTGCGATCACTATCCTGTGATTCACGAGGGACATGCTGCGAATTCGCCCGTGGACCATTTTTTGCTCTCCGAAAATATTTTCGATCTTGATGTGGTCCCCCTCGCTCTCGACTTTGTCAACCGCCTCCAGGATGAGTTCCTCTTTGCCTTCCTTTACAAAGTAAGCATTTGCTTCACACATTATTCAGCTCCTGATGAGTAGGATTCCAAGCATATCTCGAACCATCTGTAATACTAATACGCTTTCGGGGCGATATTCAATACCTTTGGAAGAGTCAAGGCCTCCCGCGCACGGCCCAACGCCCACGATAGGCACGCCGAGCGGTCGGCCTTCCCGCTACGCGCTCATACATCGCACAGGGTTGTTTATGCGTCTATCATACGAGGGCGAAGAGACAAAAAGGAAAAACCGCACCCTTCACCCTTATTTCAGGTCCGTTGCGCCGCGCTGGCAGGCTGCAGGGAGCTGCGGCGCAAAATTTGCGCAAACCGGCAGTTGAGCATTCCGTCGAGTTCATCTGCAAAATTCTCAACCCGGTCAATCTTTGTTAAGAGCGCCGGATTTTCAATTCCTTTGGTTACAAACTGGAAAAAGAGCGTCTGCAGCTTCCAGGTCTCCGGCCAGATCGCCAATGCGCGGCAAAGAGTAAGCAGCCGGAACAATCGCCCCGCGTCCGCCTCGTCGAAGGTTAGGAGCAGCCTGGAAATAACGCTCACCATGAACCGCCCCAGCCTTTCGGAGATTTCCACGAGATAGAGCGAAACGCCCCATGATTTCGCCTCTTCCTTAAGTGAGTTGAGCCTGGCCATGTGCACCCGGAAAAAGAAGTCGACAGAATCCCAGGGCGTATCCGCAGAGACGCGCTCAACCTCATGCATCATGACGTCTTCCACCAGGCTTTCCACCTCTTCGCTCAAAACACGGCGGATTGAAACCCGAAGATCGCCTGGAATCTTTATTCCCCATTGCCTGAGTGACAAGAGGAGTGGCTTGTAAGTATTGAACAGGTTCCGCTGAAGATCCGTGTAGGCGCCGAGTGTTTTGCGGCTTATGTCCAACGCAATCGAAGCCCTCAGATCCTTCAGAACGTCTTCGAGTCCGAAGTAACCGGTCCCGAATTTTTCATCCAGAACGCGCACGATCTTGATCGTATTTTGCTCTTCGATGGAATCCTGGAGGGCGGCAAGAATGGATTCATACTCGCCCTCATTCAGATAGGCTTTCACCGAACAGCGGAAATCCAGCCCGCCGAAATGTGTCACAGCGTAAAGGAAATCCTCTGTATCCAGCGTTCTGTCGTCTTTAATGGAAACCAGACCGTAGAGGCACCTCACCGGACTCGCCCCTAAATCCTCCTCCTTTTGTGGCAGGATGCTGTATGCGTATATCTGGAACTCCCGCTGAGCGGACCTGGCCAGAGACTGAATGGCGTAATTCGCCGCAGCCTTCGCCCGGCCGAACTCCTTAGGCTTGACCGCGCGGAGAAAAACGTTTGCGCCGTTTCCGTACTCAGGCAGGTTACTGGGCGCCAACTCCAACAACCTGAGAAACTCCGTGTCCAGGGGGGGCGATCCCGTCTTTTCGGCAAGCCGGATTGCCATGGCGGCGTACTTGAGAATCAGGACCGGCTCAAGCTGGCTGATTTCATCGAAAAACCAGCCGCAGGATGTGAACATCAACAGCGAAAACCGCTGCATCTCCAAAAGCTCCAGGAATCGTGAGACATTGGATGAGCGCGACCCACCCCTGAGGTGTTTTTCCAAAAACGGGGCCAGGTGATTCTTTCTGTCCAGAATTGAATCGATATATTCGTCTCTGGCGGTCCAAGGGTCTGAGCACAGGTTTGCCATCTGAGTATCGAAATGGACGGCCAGGCAGTCCCTGACATATTCGAGCGCTTTACGCAGAGGTGCTCTCCATTTCTGAGTCCAGCCCGGTTCGCCTCCCAGATGGCAGCCGCAGTCGCTGCTCCATCGCCCCAGCCCATGAACGCAGCTCCAAGCCGTTCGTTCGAGTATTTCAACCTCGGCAACAACCGGGAACTGGGACAAGAACCATCCATAATTGACTATCTCGGCCGAGGCATTGCGCCTCAGTTCCTCAAAAGCGGCGGCAAGAGCCATGTCGCCGAATTTGAAATGATGCCCGTAGGATTCTCCGTCGGTGGCTGCGTGAACCAGCCAGGGTTCCCCTATTAGGGGGTCGCGCAGGGACCATGTCCTGTCGATCTGTTCCAGGAACATGGAGCTGTGCTCAAGTAACCGGCCGAAAGCCACGCCGTGCGCCAGGGCGGAGTCGTAGAAAAAAATGTCGATATCTTTCCCCGGGCCGCAGGAATAACGATAGGCGCGTCCGCTGGGAATCGTCGCGCCGGCGGCATCCCTCCACCGGGTGTCGCCCTTGCGAAACCGCCACCGCGCCGCCTGGTGGGGAGAGAGGATCGTGAATTTTATTCCGGCCTCCGCCAGGAGCAAAAGTGTATCCCTGTCAACGGCCGTTTCCGCCAGCCACATCCCTTCGGGACGCCTGCCGAAGTGGTGTTCGAAATCGCGAATGCCCCAGCGAATCTGGGTGAGTTTGTCCCGCTGATTCGCCAAAGGCATTATGATGTGGTTATAGACCTGCGCGATGGCGTTGCCGTAGCCCCCGTTGGCCTCCACGCTCTGACGGTCGGCTTCCAGAATAGTCTGGTAAACCCAGGGATCGTGGCGCTCGAGCCAGTGCATCAGGGTGGGGCCGAAATTGAAGCTGAGATACCTGTAGTTGTTCATCAGATCCAGAATTCGATTCTGGTTATCGACAAGGCGCGACGCCGTGTTTGCCCGATAGCATTCCAGGTTGATGCGTTGGTTCCAGTCATGATAAGGGGCTGCGGAATCCTCACGCTCGATTTCCTCGGTCCAGGGGTTTTCGCGCGGAGGCTGATAAAAATGTGCATGAACACAAACGTATTTTGTTTCAGCCGAATTCTTCATCCAGTCCTGCTTCCCGGTTATAATGAATTCAGGTAAAGACCATCCGAAGCCCAAGACGCTGTTCCTTCGTAACGCAAGATTTAATTGTACCGCTTGCAGTTTCTCTTTGCCAGCGTCGTTTCCATATTTTATGACAGCAACGGCTTATTGGTCAATTTTGCGTCATCCCGCCTGTTTACAAAACAGGCCTTATTCACTAGATTCATGCGTCCGGAGGAGCGGGAAACTTTGCGGTCCCATAATGTTGGCAGCGTATCGTCATTGATTCGGCATCCCCGGCAACCCATCACCAATGGATCGTCAATGAACTGCAATCTCAATATTCGCGGAATCTTCTGCAATCGAACGC
Organism: Syntrophobacteraceae bacterium; assembly: GCA_003165235.1. Classification (GTDB taxonomy): domain Bacteria; phylum Desulfobacterota; class Syntrophobacteria; order Syntrophobacterales; family Syntrophobacteraceae; genus SbD1. Next base: position 15,045 of record PLSV01000306.1, on the reverse strand, counting down.
TCAATCTGAACGCAATCCGCGCAATCGGCTACGATATGGACTACACCCTCGTCCATTATCGTATGAGATCCTGGGAGCACCGCGCCTATAACTATATAAAAGAGGGCATCCGCCTGACGGGATGGAGTTTGGAAACCCTGGTGTTCGACTCAGAACTTGCGATGCGCGGACTTGTGATCGACACGCAACTGGGAAACGTCGTCAAGGCAAACCGGTTCGGTTACATAAAACGGGCATTCCACGGGACAAGACCGCTCGAATTCGAAGAGCTGCGCAGGGTCTATCAGCGCACACTCGTGGACCTTAGCGAACCCCGGTGGCATTTTCTGAACACCCTTTTCTCCATCTCTGAGGCAAGCATCTTCATGCAGCTTGTCGATTTGCTTGATTCCGGGGAACTGCATGGCTGCATCGGCTACGAGGAGATCTTCAGGAGAGTGCGCCGCTGCGCTGAGGAGGCTCACATGGAGGGACGGCTCAAGGCCGAAATCCTCGCCAACCCCGCTCAGTTCGTCGAACCTGACGAAGAAACGTCCCTGGCCCTTCTTGACCAAAAAAAATCCGGCAAGAAACTGCTTCTGATAACCAATTCCGAATGGTCTTATGTGGAACCGATACTTAGCTGTGCGTTCGACCCTTTCCTGCCAAAATCCCTTAAATGGCGCGACCTGTTTCATATAGTAATTATCGGGGCGAGAAAGCCCGATTTTTTCACCCTCTCAATGCCGGCTTTCGAGGTGATCAATGCCGAGGGGCTTCTTCGGGAGCACCGTGGGCTGCTGAGTCCGGGCCACATCTACCTGGGCGCCAACGCCGCACTCGTTGAAGAGAGCCTGGGCCTTTCCGGCGAAGAGCTTATGTATGTTGGAGACCACATATTTACGGACGTAAATATTTCGAAGAGCATTTCGAGGTGGCGAACCGCCCTGGTGCTTCGAGAGCTTGAGGACGAGATAGCGGCGGTCGACCAATTTCTGCCCAAACAGGCTGAACTGAGCACGCTGATGGAGACCAAGGAGCGCCTGGAGTCGCAATACTGCTCGCTCCGGCTGGCCGCCCAGCGCATTCAGCACGGATACGGGCCTCGTGAGAACGCCAAAATCATGGACCTCCAGCGGCAAATGTCCGAGCTGCACCGCAGGATACTGGAAATCGATTCCAGGATCGCCCCAATCGCACAGGCTTCCGGGCAGCTTCTCAACAAGAACTGGGGGTTGCTCATGCGAACCGGCATAGACAAGAGCCACCTGGCAAGGCAGATCGAGCGCTATGCCGATATCTACACCGCACGCGTTTCAAATTTCCTGTACGTGACCCCTACCGCCTTCCTTCGCTCCAACCGTGGCAGCCTTCCCCACGATCCCGAGTGCCTTCCGAAAGAGGCGAGCAAGAAAGAGAAATCCCACCGCAGAGGCGGGGCAAAGTCCCGTCAAGGAGAGAGGGCAGCGTTATGAGAACAATTGAGGAATTGGAGCATTGAGGAATCAGAGGCTAAATCCCTGAATCCCTTTGGGGTTATGTTTTGCAACCTTCATCTCCCCTGCGTCCCCTGCGCCTCCGCCGCAAGAGGTTCTTTCTTCCCGCGTCCTCGGGGTCTCCCCGTCATCGCTTCGTTTTCACCTTCCCTTGACATCGCTTTCCAGCATTTTATGTTTAAGAAGTGGTCCAGATAAGGAGGCTGCTTCATGGAAGACGACTATAAATTTGAAACGTTCAATGCGGATGCAAGTTCTTTTGACCGGGAATTCACAAAATTCCTCAACAGCAGGTCGAGCGAATCCTGGAAAGTGAAGTCCTGCTCCTACTGCCATGATGAGGGCGGCAAGAAGCTATATGCGTCCTGCATATTCAAGAAATAAGCGAGTCACGTTCATAAACCAAACGATTTTACACTTTCAACCACCGGGCGGGGACCAAAACCCGCCCTTATCTTTTTTCAGAGGGAAAACCCCGCTGGAGCGGCCCCAAAGTGGTTGAATCAGGCGACTTCGGAGCTTTTTTCACCGTTTTGCGGGCGGGTCCGGCAGAGCTTTTCGGCAGTTGGACCATAGCGAACCAGTATTCGCACAGAGACTGCATCGCATTGGCCATTTCGTCAAAGGACAAGGGCTTCAACATAAACGAGCTGGCTCCGACGTGGTATCCGCGCGAGACGCTCTTCTGGTCCCTGGAAGAGGTAAGTATTACGACGGGAATTTTTCGAAGGCCCCCGTGCGCTTTAAGGTCCATAAGCACCTCGAAGCCATCTTTTCCAGGCATATTCAAATCGAGCAGGATCAAATCCGGAGTTCGAGCATTCGCATATCCGCCCCGCCTGAACAGAAAATTCATTGCCTCATCGCCGTCTTTGGCCCAGTAGAGGTCTACGTTAAGCCCCTGCGATTCGAGGGCCTCTTTGACCAGAATAAAATCGTCCTCGTCATCGTCAATCATAAGAACGGCATAAGATTTGTCTTCTCGTTCTGATTCGGCCATCGGTCTTGTCCTCGAAACTGGAGAAAGACAAAAACAGACTGCGCCCAAGACGAATCAAGACCAATTTCTGACTGTGAATGCAAGCGGAAATAGTCTGTTGAGCGGGAACAACATCCGAATGCGCTGAATTCCGACGATTATTGTAAGACATAAGGGAAGGATCGGCAAGTCGGGGATTGTAGCCCGCAAATTAGCGATAATGAATTTTGAAGCTACGGCTGTGAATCTTTCTTCCCGGCCTTTTTCCCAGGGCTGAGGAACAGATCGAGCAAGGATTCCCAAGGCGTAGATGCAGGCAGGGTTTTCTGGGCGATCGTGGAAAAGTTCTTGCCAACATCGAGCCACCGCTTGAATTGCTCATCGAAGGCGGCTTTGTAAAACAGGTAGTTCTTGACGGTGAGTTCCAGATATTTTTCGAAAAACTCTCCCAACACATTTTCGCCGTGCTGGATCACCAGGTGGAGAAAAGGAACAGGCAGAAGGATGTTCTTGTTTTTCGCTTCCTCTACGATGATCTGCGAGAGAATCAAGGCCGTCACATCTTCCCCGGTCTTGGCGTCGATTACCGAAACCTGGCGGCCGCCTTTTATGAGTGCGCAGACCTGCTCAAGGGTTATATAGGCGCTTTTTTCGGTGTCGTAGATCCGCCTGTTCGGGTATTTCTTGAGCACAACTTTTTCAGCCATTGCCTGCTCCAGCCACGCCGGTTTTTGCTGCAAAACAGCAATATTACCTTGATATAATAATACATAACAAGGCATTGCGCCACTATAAAATATTTGTGCATTGCACAATACACCCCTTGACTCCCCAGCCTAAATTATTATAGTTTACTTCAACTTGTCGAGACGGGAATTATTGGTCCAACTTAATTGGCAAAACAATGGAGGCGGAAATGAACCAGTTTGCTTTCGCAAAACAATTGCTCGATTTCAACAGGACTACCTTTGCAAACACTTTTGGCGCCATGTGCATGTTTCAGGAGCAGTCGGAAAAAATGATGACCACGTTCGTTGAACAGGCGGACTGGATTCCCAGCGAGGGGAAAAAAGCCATTTCGGATATGACCGCCATGCTCAGGAAGAGCTGTTCGGAATTCAAGAAGGCTGTGGATGAGAACTTCGTCAGGGCGGAAGCTCTTTTCAAAGGCGCAGACCAGACACAGGCCCAATGAGAGGCGGGCGCCGGGCCCTTTCTCCCACGAAAGGGGGTGGGTCTGTCTAAGTTATTGGCCCTGCCGCACAAAGAGCAGTTTTGCATTTTTGCGTCAATTGAGAGATTCTTCGCTGTTGGGAGATTTTGGGGCGGGCCTTCGAACCGCCTCAGGAAAGCTTAAAGTCCACCCGTTGCATCCGGTCCGGAGGAATTATTCCCTCATCCCCTCAAATCCCTGACTCTTTCAGAGCAAGACCTGGAATGACGCCCTACAAGGTCACCCCGCTCGGCCATTCTTCCAATTTCATCGGAAGTTTAGGGGACCAGAAAAGCTTGCGAAAGTGATAACCCTGTATGGCCATGGCGACTACCTCACCAAAAGCGCCGTTGTAATTGGAGATTGTCTTCCTCATGATCTTCCAGTAATAATTTCTGAATTTATGGTCGACAATCCCCAGGTACCAAAGTGCGCGGACAAGAGTCAGCAGGTCATTGTTTTCGAAGTGAAACCTGGTCCTGGGACGGTAGGTCCTAAGAAACGCAAGTATCCGGTTATAATACATTTCCGGGGAATAAACGCTGTTCATAACCCAGCGGTAGCCCTCGATCACTTTTTCCCGGTCCATCCTGGTGATGAAGTTCAGACACCCGCTCGCATCCGTGTTATCGCCGGAAGATTTGAAGAGCATTCTTCCCTCGCTCTCCAGGCGCGCATAAAGCCGAGTTCCCGGAACAGCGGTAAGCAACCCGACCATGGCGGTCACGATTCCGTTTTTTTGGATAAAGTTCACCTGCCTCTGGAAAATGTCCGGTGGGTCGCTGTCGAAGCCGATTATGAACCCTCCCATGACCGCCAGGCCGTGTTTTTGTATCGTTGCGACCGATTCAGAGAGGTTGCGTCTGAGATTCTGCCCCTTGCCGCATTCCCTTAAACCTTCTTCGATGGGCGTCTCCAGGCCGAGAAACACCTTGTGGAACCCGGCCTGCACCATCAGGTTCATCAATTCCGAATCTTCCGCGAGATTTACGGAAGCTTCCGTCAAGAAGTTAAAGCGCCGCAGCTTGCCTTTCTGCCACGCTATAATGCTTCTAAGCACGCCCTTTACCTTCTCCTTGTTGCCGATAAAATTGTCATCGACAATAAAGACCGTCCCGCGCCAACCACGGGAGTAGAGCGCCTGCAGCTCGGCCAACACCTGTTCGTCCCGCTTAAGCCTGGGGACCCGCCCATTCATGACTATTACGTCACAGAATTCACAGTTGAATGGACATCCCCTGGAATACTGAATGGACATCGATGCATAGTCGTTCAGATTAATGAGGTCCCACAGGGGAACAGGGACATCGCCCAGAGACGGGAAGTCGGAGGCCCTGTAAAACCTCTTGGGCCGCCCCGTCTCCAGGTCTTTTATCACTTCGGAAATTATCGACTCGGCTTCTCCGATGACCATGTGGTCAATATCGGCGAAATCGTCCGGATATACCCGAAAAAGAGGGCCGCCCCCGACCACCCTGGCGCCAAGCGCGCGGCAACGGTCCACGACCTGCCGAGTTGAATTTTTCTGAGCGATCATGGCGCTGATGAAGACGTAATCCGCCCACAGCAAGTCCTGGTCCTCGATCGCCCTTACGTTTAGATCGACCAGCCTTTTTTCCCAGGAATGCGGGAGCATTGCGGCTACGGTCAAAGCCCCGAGAGGGGGAAACGCCGCTTTTCTTCGCACTACTCTAAGAGCGTGTTTAAAGCTCCAGAAGGTTTCGGAAACCTCTGGATACACGAGGAGAATCTTCATTTGAGCCCTTTATTCTGAAGAGAAACCGCAAGTGGATCACCTGGCATGAATGCCCGAAGTTTACAGCCTGCCTGCTCCCAGGTCAACAGAAGATCCGCAGCACTCACAGATTATACTGTCCCTTTATTGTTTTCTAGTGGACAACTCCGCACATTTTGGTTACTTGCCTAAAGTATTTTAGCATTCAGTTTCTTCAATATGGGGGAACTAAAATAAATGGCTCTTGTTGTGCAAAAGTACGGCGGAACCTCGGTTGCCGATGCGAAGCGAATCAATGCGGTGGCGGAACGGGTCCTCACCAGGAAGCAAGCGGGCGACCAGTTGGTTGTGGTCCTCTCGGCGCGTGCCGGTGAAACCGACCGGCTCATAAAGCTGGGGTGCGAGATTACCGACCATCCCGACCCGCGTGAGATGGACGTACTGCTTGCCACCGGCGAGCAGACCACGATAGCACTCTTCTGCATTGCCGTAAAAGCAATGGGGTCCGAGGCTGTTTCCATGACCGGATACCAGGCCGGGATCAAGACAGACGGCCATTTCGGCCATGCCCGCATAAGCTGGATACAGACCCAGCCCATCATCGAGAGTCTGCAGGAGGGCAAGATCGTAGTGGTGGCCGGGTTCCAGGGATATGACGACAATGGGAACATCACCACGCTGGGGCGTGGAGGCTCCGATACTACGGCGGTAGCGCTTGCTGCGGCGCTTCATGCCGGCGTATGCGAGATATACACGGACGTTGAAGGGGTGTTCACCGCAGACCCCAACGTATGCTCCAGGGCGCGCAAGCTGGATAAAATAAGCTACGAAGAAATGATGGAGCTGGCCAGCATGGGGGCCAAGGTCCTCCACCATCGTTCGGTGGAATTCGGCAAGAAGTACGATGTGCCCATCATGGTGCTATCCTCGTTCACAGATGCGCCGGGCACCCTGGTCACACGGGAGGATGAAACAATGGAAAAGATGGTGGTTTCCGGAATCACCTACAATAAAAACGAAGGCCGGGTAACGATCACCAACGTCCCCGATCAACCTGGAATCGCCGCCCAGGTTTTCCGGCCCATCGCGGCTGCAAGCATCAACGTAGACCTGATTGTCCAGGGCGCCAGCGGCATTCCGGGCAGGGCAAATATTTCCTTTACGGTTCCCAAGATCAATTACGATCAGACGCTTGGCATCCTGGGGTCACTTGCGCCCGATTTGGGCGACTGCCAGGTGATGGGCGATCCCGGCATTGCCAAGGTTTCCATCATCGGGCTTGGAATGAGGAGCAACAGCGGAGTGGCGACCAAGATGTTCGAAACGCTTGCCCGAGAAAACATTAATATCAAGATGATCGCCACCTCGGAGATAAAGATTTCCTGTATAATCGACGAAAAGTATACCGAATTGGCTGTGAGGGTCCTCCATGACGCCTTCGAACTGGACAGGAAATCGCCAGGGGGCGGAAACATTCAGATTCAGGAAGAAAAGCAATAGGCCGGAAATATGCCTGTTCGAAGCCCCTGTCGCATTCCCCGGTAGACGGCTCAACGTTTAGCGCAAACACTTCCCCTCGATCTCCGCCCCGGTTTTCAAACTTTTGCTGGGCCTCCAGCCTCACGACCGCAATGAATTGCGGGGATTGTAAAAATGAGCAAATTAGTCGGGAGAATCGGCGATGGAAGTGAAAATCTACGATAGCACGCTCCGTGACGGCACGCAGGCCGAAGATTTTTGTTTTTCGGCGGAAGATAAGGTCCGCATAGCTCTCAAGCTCGATGATATCGGCATACATTATATTGAGGGAGGCTGGCCGGGATCAAATCCTAAGGATGCGGAGTTTTTCCGGGAAATCCGGAACTATCAGCTAAAACAGGCCAGAATCGCAGCTTTCGGCTCAACTCACCATCCGGGTTCGACCGCAGCTTCCGATCCCAACCTCAAGGCCCTGCTCGAAGCAAATACCGAACTGGTTACGATATTCGGAAAGAGCTGGACGGTGCATGTAAAAGACGCGCTGCGCACGACCCTCGACCGCAACCTCGATCTCATTTCCGAGAGCATTAAATTTATGCGGCAGCAGGGGAAAACCGTCTTTTACGACGCGGAACATTTCTTTGATGGATTTAACGCCGACCCGCAATACGCGCTGGCCACTGTTGGCAAGGCGATGGAGGCCGGAGCTGAGTGCGCGATCCTGTGCGACACCAACGGAGGGTCTCTGCCCAGTCAAATCCAGAAGGGCATAAATGCCGTCAAGGAGAAATTTCCCGGTATTCCATTCGGTATTCACGCTCACAATGACTCGGACCTTGCCGTCGCAAACTCCCTGACAGCCGTCGAGATGGGCGCCATGCAGGTCCAGGGAACGATCAACGGGGTCGGAGAAAGGTGTGGGAACGCAGACCTTTGCTCCATAATGGCTAACCTTTGCCTGAAAATGGGATATGCCTGCCTTGGGCCGGAGAACCTTAAGAGATTGCGGCAGGTGAGCCGGTTCATTCTGGAGTTGGCGAACATCCCTTCAAACCCCTATCAGCCATTTGTCGGCCGAAGCGCCTTTGCGCACAAAGGGGGCATTCATATCAGCGCAGTCGAAAAAAACCCGAAGACATACGAGCACATCGACCCCGGACTGGTTGGCAACAAACGCAGGATCCTGGTCTCGGATCTTTCCGGGCGCACCGCCGTAAAGCGAAAAGCCGAGGAATTCGGCCTGAAGTTTTCAAAGAGCGACCCGGTGGCCATGCAGGTGCTCGAAGAGCTAAAGGACCTCGAAAACCAGGGATTTCAGTTCGAAGCGGCGGAAGCGAGTTTTGAGCTTCTTATCAACAGGACGATGGGTAAGAGCAAGAAATATTTCGAGCTTGTCAGCTTCCGCGTAATCGACCAGAAGCTTAGCGAAAATAAGGACCCTGTGGCCGAGGCGACCATCCAGATTCAGGTGGGGGGCCAGCTCGAACATACCGCCGCCCTTGGCAACGGCCCGGTGAACGCCCTGGACAAAGCTTTGCGAAAGTCTCTCGAAAAATTCTATCCCGAGCTGAAAAACATGGAGCTCATTGACTATAAAGTGCGCGTGCTGCCAAGCCTTGCCGGCACCGGGTCAAAGGTGCGCGTGCTCATCGAATCCACTGACGGACAAGACCAATGGGGTACGGTCGGCGTTTCCCACGACATCATCGAAGCAAGCTGGCAGGCCCTCGTGGACAGTATCAACTACAAGATGTACAAAGCAGAGAAAGACAACGGCGCCGAAAAGTCAGTAGAGAGAAGAAAAACGCGTTGAGGCGCCGGCGTCTTAGCCTCAGAACTCTACAGGGCCGGCATACCCGGTCAACTCGACGTAGCCTTCCGCCGTCACGGCCCGCCCCTGCGCCCCGGAGCCTTCAGCTCTCACACTTCCTTCCCAGTAGGTTACACGCGTGCTGCCGGGGGTTTGCATCTCCTGATCGGCCATATTGGGAACAATTCTTATCCGCAGGTCGAGCGTAATTACCTCCAGCAGCCATAAAGCCGGATAGCGTGCGCCCGAATGAGGACTTTTCCAGGCGCCGAGAACCCGCACCCGAAAGTCTTTGGAAGAAAGCCGGGTGGATTTTCCTTCGCTGTCCACGAATGTCCCGCTCGATACCGGGCTGTACTCGCCGTTTTTTTCGCGTATCAGATAGATCATTAGATCGCTTCCGTCCGATAATTGCAGGCTGAACCAGTCCCAACCGGCCAATCCTGGACCAAGAGGGTCGTTCATAAATTCGTGGTCCATCCACGCGGTCCCGTGCACCGGCTTTTTCCGCCCGGCAACGGTGACGGCACCGGTCGCTTCCAGGCGGGAAATCGAGTAATAACAACTGGCCTCCCCGTGCCCTTCCCCCTTTCGGCTCAAGCCCGACTCTCCGTGCACGACGGGGTCTTTGCGAGGAACAAGATCGAGGGTGAACGAAAAATCGGCCGCTTTTGCCGAAAGATGATGAAGTCCAGGCGCGATTACCGCCTCACAGCCGTTCACAAAAACTTCGAATCGACCCTCTCTTCCTCTGGCGCCGGCAAGTTGCAGAGCGGCCCTGGACATATTTTCAGAATGCAGGAATGCATTGGATGAAATATCCGAAAGGGCGGCGTGGACAGCAAACACCTGATCGGTGCGCCACGCTGACGGCTTTCGGGACCTCAGTTTCTCTGCTTGGACCGGGACTGAGCGAATCCGGAAAAAGGTGAGATCAAAGCCGTACCGGACGCCATCATCGGAGAGCAGATTGCCCGTGTAATACCACCACTCGACGCGGTAGTCCGGGTGCGAAGCATGATCCAACGGAAATCTAAGGTTGCAGGAGCTGGAGACAGGTGGGTAATCTGCGGCCGGAGAGAAAGTTTGGGGCAGGCAAAAGGCGATAGCGGCCAGAAAAGCCAGGGTGAGAAATAAACTGAAGTTTTCCCGCTCAGGCTTCATTCGCAAGGCTCTAAGGGGATTTTCCGGAGATTAGACTTTTCTCGCCGCGACCAGCCGGGCGAAATGATCGAACGAACGATCATAGGTTCTTTCAGCATCCGGGGGGAAGCAACATCCTGGGAGTTGCCTGCTCTTCAGGTGGTGCTCAATACACTCGCAGCACACACCCGACCTGGGGCATCCACTATAGGTGCACGCACATTTGCCGCTGTTTTGTTCTTTCCTGCATTCCATCAGTGAACCGCAACCTGATGATGGTTTGAGCCGGCTTTCCCGCCCTTTATGAGAACTGCAACCAGCAGACAAAAGAGGATGGCTTCCCAGACAATGACTGCAGTCCAGTTTCCCGTCAGTCCATAAGTAATTCCGCCGCCAATAATCCCAGGAACTCCCGAAAGAACTATCATTCCAAAGCACCATGCCCAGTTCATCAGCATCACTCCAAATATGTGGATGTGTAAAAGAGCGCTTTTTCGTTTGTAGCATAAGGCCTTTGAGGATTCAATATTTTTGTAGGGAGATCAATCACCCTCATGGCCGGCGCTCGAGCGCTTTCCGCAATCGATTCCGTACTTTTTGATCTTGTAGTGGATAGCCCTTCGGCTTATTCCCAGAAGATGAGCGGCTTCCTTCTGAACGTAGCCCGCCTGCTGCAAAGCCCGCAAAATCGCGTTTCGTTCGCTTTGGTCAAGAGACAGCGAGGAAGTATCGCCTGAAGCCGCCGGGGACTTCTGCGGAGCATCGGGGAGTCCGGAAAGGCTAAGGTCGCTTTTGTGCAGGGTCCCATCGCTACACAGGACCACTCCGCCCTCCAAGGCGTTTTTGAGTTCTCTCACATTTCCCGGCCAGGGATATTCGCAAAGCCATTTGATCGTTTCGGCAGGCAGCTTGACCAGCGGTAGGTTCTGGTTTTTGCAGAAGTTTTCCACAAACTGCTGCGCAAGGATGGGTATATCCTCGCGTCGTTCCCGCAGGGGCGGAATCTTCAGGGTCACTACGCGAAGCCGGTAGTAGAGGTCCTGGCGGAAATTCCCTGCGGCGACCTCCTCGGAGAGGATGACGTTGGTTGCCGAAATTACCCGACAATTTACCGGGATTTCTCTAATTTCTCCGATCCTCCTGATTTTCCTGTCTTCCAGGAACCTCAGGAGCCTCACCTGCATGTCATGGGAAATATTTCCAATCTCATCGAGAAAAAGAGTGCCTTTGTCAGCCGCCTCGATGAGTCCTTTTTTATCCTTGATCGCGTGGGTAAAGGCGCCACGAACGTGCCCGAAAAGCTCACTTTCCAGCAATCCGCTCGGAGTGGAGCCGCAGTCCACAACAATAAAGGGCTGCTCGCGGCGGTGGCCCCGCTGGTGCAGGAGGCGCGCGACTCGCTCCTTGCCCACCCCGCTCTCGCCAAGGAGCAATACGTTCACATCGCTTCTGGCAATGCGGTCAACCAGATCGTACAATTCGCGCATTGCCGGGCTTTTCCCGCCCCAGAGCGACTCGTTCAATGGAGGGAGCGCGTCGGGTGTTGGTTTTGGCGCGCTGTTCTTGAGCACTTCCTGGACTTTCGAGATCAGTTCGCGTCCATTGAAGGGTTTTGTCAGGTAATCAAAGGCCCCCGCTTTAAGGGCCTTCACCGCATCCGGGATTGTCCCATAGGCTGTCAGAAACATTACGGGAAGCCCCGGTCGAATCTCATGGGCGGCGGAAAAGAGGTCCATGCCTCCCATACCCGGCATCTTTACGTCAGTGATCATCAGGTCTACGGGCCTGTTTTTCAGCAGTTCAATGGCTTCCTCGGCCCCTGATGCGGTCAGGACCCGGTAGTCGATCGAGGAAAGCCTGGCTTCCAGAACAGCCAGGATATTCAGGTCATCATCAACTACAAGAATTATTGGTTTGGTGGACAACTTCATCTCCGGATACATGAGATCACTGGGTGGCTTCCTGCTTCTTCTCCTGATATTTGCGGTGTATCTCCTCGATAGATTCAAGCTGGTGGCGCAACCGCCGGATTTCACGCTCGCGCAGCTCCAGCCTGGCTCTGAGAGTCTGCATCTCCTTCTCCTTTGTCTGGAGAATCACTTTGGAATCTATGTTTTTGTCTTTAGCGGTTCTGCGGCTTTTGCCTGCCGATGGGCTTCCGCCAGCGCCCTTGATTGAGGACTGGAGCCGCAGCAGGAAGGGGGTAATCATTCTCGGGTCCTCACACCCCTGCGAGAAATTAACCTGCGAGCTCCATTTTTTCCAGCTTGATATCGCATCCTCATATTCCTCTGCGGTATTGGCTAGGACAAGATCGACTGATGAAAGCCCAAAGAGGGCCTGGCGGCTGATTTCGGGATATCGCGAACTTTCGTTCAGCACCTGGAACCCGATTTTCGCCCTCTTGAAGTCGCCCGCGTTGAAGGCGTTCATCGCGTCCGCCAAGGCTTCCTGCTCGACATCACGCCGAATAGACTCAGCGCCGGTCGATTTTTCTTCGGCAGCCAACGAGAATGCAGAAGACCCGGAAAGCAAAAGAAACATGACGAGCCAAAAAAATTTCCGCTGAATCCGCAACCTCAGAACCATCGTTCATTCTTTCCGATTTAAAGGAAGGGTGAAACTGAAGGTGCTGCCCTCGCCCGGTTTGCTGCGAATGCCAATTTCGCCTCCGTGCGCCTCGACGATGTACTTGGAAATGCTCAGCCCAAGGCCAACTCCGTCAACCTCGTCCCGAACACCGGATGCCCTGTAATACTTATGAAAGACAAGAGCTTGCTCAGCATCAGGAACCCCCGGCCCTGCGTCTGTGACCGAGAACGCCAGATGGGGGGCTTTTACCGAGTCGTCCTTCCTTACAAAAACCAGAATTGCGCTCCCGTGCGGCGAGAACTTTATAGCATTTCCGATCAGATTGAGCAAAACCTGCTGCAAATTATCCGGATCACAGTAAAATCCCGATATTCCGGATTCGATTTCCGAATGGATCGAGATATCCTTCGCCTCGGCGGCTGGAATCAATCGCGATATGGCGCCCTGGACGAATTCGCCAAGATCGATCTCATGCGGACGGATTTCGACCGCTCCTGCCTCCAAACGTGATATCTGCATGAGATGGTTGAGCAGCGTCGTAATGCGCTCCAATTCACGGCTGGCTATCAGCAGAAACCGCCTCTGCTTTTCATTTATGTCCCCCATGACCTCTTCGGCAATCAAATTCACCGATTCGCGGATGGAGGTCAGAGGCGTTCGGATTTCGTGGCTGAGCATCGATATGAAATCCGACCTCATGCGCTCTTCTTCCGTGAGCCGGGTGGCCATGTCGTTGAAAGCGCCCGCTAGCTCGCCGAATTCGTCGTTTGAATAAATTCGGATGGGGTCAGTAAGCCCTGAGCGAGACATGGACTTGATCCCCCTCCTCAACTCGCGGAGCGGGCGGATCATCCCGAAACTGAAACCAATGACCCCGAACAGTCCGACCAACAGAGAGGCCGAAACGCCGACAACCCCCCACTCCATCGCTGTTCGACCCTGCGCGTTGAGATTTTTGACCATCCTTTCGATCTGTTGTTCGTTGGCCGCCCTGGCCTTCTGTATCTTCTCGACCCATTCGTTTATCAGCTCTTCCTTGAGCCAGGGGACGTCCGAATGTTCCGCATCGGCCTGTTGCTTGCCGGATGTGAACTGCTCCTGGTATTCCCGGTAAAGACCGTCCCAGGGATTATCATCACTTCCGCCCCCACCGAGCCAAAGGATTTCGAACAGGTTAGTTTCGTAATCTTTCTGGCCGGTTGCAAAGTATTCTTTATACTCTTCTTTTTGCAAAAGGTCGTATTTTTTTTGATTCTCCGCCATCCACCAAAGCGTGTCTATCATCTTCTTGGACGCGGTTGCAATGCGGTATTTTCGATTGACGATATTCTCTGAGATTTTGCCGAGTTCCTGAATGTGGACAAAAAGAAAAAGAATGGTCCCGTAGAAAATAAGACAGGCTAAAAGATACCAGCAAAAAAGCTTGACCAGTATTCCAAATTTTATCTTCATCGGCGTAAAAAATCCACCCTCCGCGAGGTGTGGAGATCGAGCACCCGGCCGGGCTCGTGCATCAGACTCCTAAATGCCAGTAATAGTAAATCATTGGAAAAGCGCAGAAAAGCGAAAAATGACAATAGAGGGCAATGCTGTTGAATTCAGAGATTGAGGAATTGAGGAATTCGAGAAATGATCGACCCCATTCTCGACGCAGAAAAAGTCGCCCCTCACTTCACTTTGCCTGAGAACCCCGGTTGCCGGCATGCCTTCCTCCGCATCGCTGCCGCCCATCACAACGGTCCTATAAATGCTGTCTGGAATCGAGATTGGAATTTATAGCTCATCCGAGTTGTCTGTGCATGACCGCATACTTACGTTTAAAATTATGTATTGGATGTACAACCGAAAGGAGGCAGATCATGAAGATAAATAGATTTCTTAAGCGATCCCTGATCGGGTCACTCATTGTGATGCTGATCCCCTTTGGAGCGCTTTCAAAGCAAACAGTCACCTCAGGCAAGGCATTCAGCCGGGCTGAGCTTGACCAAATGCTTGCCCCAATTGCGCTATATCCCAACGAGCTGCTAGATCAAATCCTGGCGGCCGCGAGTTTCCCGGATCAGATTGCGGAAGCGGACCGATGGGTGAAGCGAAACGCGAATCTTGCGAAGGCCCGGCTCACTGCCGCTATGGATACAATGGCTTGGAACTCGAGCGTCAAGGCGCTGGCGCCTTTCCCACAGATTCTCGACATGATGGTTGGGCAGTCGGCGTGGACCGAAAAGTTGGGCGAAGCCTACTCGGCTCAAGAAGACGATGTGATGGCGTCGATTCAAAGACTTCGCTCGCAAGCATATGCCAAGGGCTATCTCAAGACGAGTTCCGAACAGCGGGTGGTTGTCGCAGGAGATACTATCGAAATTGAGCTGGTTAATCCTCAATTTGTCTATGTGCCGCGTTACGACCCAGAGATTGTCTACGGGACCTGGGGGTGGCCTCAATACCCTCCCCTCGCCTATTACCCGGATTTCCCGGTGATGGATGCTGACGTTGGAGCGCTCGGGTTTTTTGGGGCTGTAGACGTTGGAGCAGGCTGGGGCGGGCAGGTCGGTGACTTAGCCGGCGGTGACTTTGGCGGCGGCGGCGGTGACGGTGGCGACGGCGGCGGTGGCGACGGCG
>PLSV01000020.1 GCA_003165235.1 Syntrophobacteraceae bacterium | reverse complement strand
CCATCTACCACTCGCAATCCGGCGAAAGCATCTTCACCCACATCCCCGGACTGCGCGTCGTCATGCCGTCAAATGCTTTGGATGCCAACGGCCTCCTGCGCACCGCCATCCGCTGCGACGACCCCGTCCTCTTCCTCGAACACAAGCGGCTCTATCGCGAGACCCACGACCGCGCGCCCTATCCCGGCCCAGACTTCGCCATCCCCTTCGGCAAGGCCCGCATCGTCCGCCCCGGCTCAGACCTCACGCTCATCACCTATGGCGCTCTCGTCCCCCGCTCCCTGCAAGCCGCCGAGCGCGCCAAGCGCGAGCACAACATCGACGTAGAAATCCTCGACCTGCGCACTCTCAATCCCTATGACTGGGAATCCATCGCCGCATCGGTCCGCAAAACCAGCCGCGTCCTCGTCGCTCACGAGGACATGCTCAGTTGGGGCTACGGCGCGGAGATCGCCGCCCGCATAGCCGATGAACTATTCGACTCCCTCGACGCCCCCATTCGCCGCATCGGAGCCATGGACACCTTCGTCGCCTACCAGCCCATCCTCGAAGACGCCATCCTCCCCCAGCCCGATACCATCCTCAAAGCCATTGTCGATTTGAATGCCTATTGAGTCGTCCGCAGGCTTCACCGACCCGCGGTGCATGAAATTGTAGCGCCGGCCTCCCGGCCGGCTGTAGCGTGGACCTCCCGGTCCACGCTTGTTTCTTTGAAGTTCCCCACCGACGTTATCGACTCGCGGAAGATGAAACTTCTGATTGCCAATGCCGCCGCGAACTCGCTAACTTGCCATGTCCGCGAAGCGGACGCTAACTTGCTGAATTTATACCCAAAATCATCGCCGTTCAGTCCCGGAAATCGTATAAATCCCGACTCAATGACAAGTTTGTTTCTTCCTTGTAAAGGGATAACGAGAAGTGTCATGGTACGACTTTAGTCGTGCCGCAAAAAGGCATATAAATAATCGGGCTTTAGCACCTGCGGGTGCCCCCGGTCACTCGCTTTTGGGGACCGGGGCCACCCTCAGCGTGGTTTGAAAAAAGTCACTGGGACCGGGGCCTCCCGCCTATCACAATTTGCGGACGTTGCCCGACAATTTCGGGTTTACTCTTTTGTCCACGGCAAGACTGCTCTCGAAACACATTTGCACCCTTCCTCCACTCCGGGCCGGGTCCACTTGCCATTCACAAGCAACCCTTTACTGAGATCGTATCTCTTCCCGTTGGCTGTTTTATGCGCCGCGTCCTGTTGAATTTCAGCTTCAGTAGGATGGCTTGGGTCTTTCATACAGGGGGCGTTCGCGTACATCCATATTGCGTGAGTGATTCCAAGGGAAGATTGGCGCTCTCGGTTGATTTGCTCGGTGGCTTTGTTGTGCAAGTTGCGTGTGATTTCCCACGCACGGTCTTGGGGCATTTCCTCGATTCTCACCAGCGCCGCAACCAACGAACGGTGATCCCGTCCGGCCAGTACGGAACTTAGCGCAGCCTCATAAATCTGTGGGATGTGTTTCTTTTCAATACCGCCAAGCAACTCGATATTTTTGCGCAGGTTTGCTTTGACACTCTCGCTCACTGTTGAAGGATCAAATTCAACGGCGAACGGCGAATGGAATCGATTAAAATCTGTCGGCGGATTTGGAATTGCCACGGCAGACATTTGTGCCCCGCAATTCCCGCAAAATCGCGCGCCTTCTACGTTGCGAAAGCCACATCGGGTACAGCTCGGCATGGGCGTCACCGGTGGCGTTACGCTTTTGCCCATCCACTGCTGTGCTGCCGGTGAATTTGATGGGATTAATGTTTTTTGCCCGCAATAGCCGCACCTCAACCTGAAACCGGCTCCCATACTAAGCGGCGGGTAACGCTGGGACAACATTCCGCAAGAGAGGCAAGAGAATTCCTTCTTGCCCTTTAGAATCATAAACAAACCCGCGAAAGGCCACGTGATGATTGCTATTACGAGCACTATGCCAATGAAAGAAAAGAAAATGAACAGCATGGTTCACACCCTTTCTCGCGCGCCATGCGCACCGGTACGCGCTCTGACAAATAGGGCAGCGTTGGCGCTCAGAAATAATCACCGTTTGGCGCAAACGTCATTCGCCATCCGACCTATAAGAGACTGCGAATCGGCGAGCTTCCATTCATTCGCCATTTGTGAGCGGCCTGGCGAATACGGGCGGCACATCGGGCAACCCCAAGTTATATAGTGCCCGTGACAATCAAGTGTTATCGGGGTCCATTCGCCGTCTATTGTGCCATAGACGGATACATATGTTGGTTTTAGAGGCGAATCGGTCCCAATGTATACTTCAAATTTTTCTCCAGTAGCGGCTACATATGTTTTCCAGTCGCTTCTCTGCGTGGGTTTGTCTTGTGCAAAAGAGATTGGCACTCCCACTAGCGAAAGCCCAAGAACGATTGAAAGTATCTTATTGAGTTTCACGTTTTCCCCTCTGAGCCGCCCGCCACTTCCGCAGGTACGCGCTCTGACAGATCGGCATCTCAGTGCTCCAGGAGTCTGCGAAGATCAGTCTACACCCGGCCGCCCGCGCGTGGCGGGTGGCCGGGTGCCCCGGGTCCCTTGCATTTGGGAACCCGGGATACCACAAATCCCATTCGCGAATCCTTCCGTACGACTCCCCTGACCCCTGACCACAGTTTAATGCAGATTATTTGCCCCTCCCGGCGCACAATCAATCTATGAATTACGACCAAATCTGCGGGGCGTTACTGTTCACTGTCCACTGTCCACTGACAGCTAAAAACAGCATCTTTTCGCCTCCGCCGCTTCCACAACCAACTCATAAACAACGAGTTAGCTTCACCGTAGGCGAAAAAATGCAACTATTGTTTTCCCAAAATTGGCCCTTAAGAACGAGAAACAAATCCGTTAACCATATTGGAATCAATAATATAACTACCCAGCAAGGGCAAACAAAGGGCGAAACCAAGGCGCGGGAATTCCGGGAATATCCGGGTTTTTGGCCGGTGGCGGCAGATGTGGGGCACCACGAACCTAAACGGCCCTGTTCCCTGATCCCTGTTCCCTGTCTCTATCTTTC
>PLSV01000012.1 GCA_003165235.1 Syntrophobacteraceae bacterium | reverse complement strand
ATACATTTTCAGATCGCTGGTGACAACAATGAGAAACTATAGGACCTTTACCGATGTTGAGGAATCATACTTCCGCGATCATCCGGAGGAGATTGAGGATTATATCACCATCCTTTTTGAAGAATACGCAAAAGACGGCGATACGGGGGCGCTGCTGTCTTCCCTGCGGGTTCTTGGCCGCGTTAAGGGCTTGACCAAACTTGCCGAAGAGGCGGGCATGAGCCGAAAGGGTGTTCAAAAAGCGCTTTCCGAAGAGGGAAACCCGAAGTTTGCCAGCATCAATTCTATCTTGCACGCGATGGGATACAGGCTGGTTCCGAAAAAACTCGAGACTTGCAATCCGTGAAAAATCACTCTGCCATTTTGTCTAATGTTCGCCCTTCGTCACGCTCTACAAACCCGCGCCGCGCCTTGATAGCAGTTTTCAAAACTAGACATTTTACAACACTGTACGTAATGAGTGCGAGATTTTCTAGTGACGGTAGTGTGTTAGCAAGAGTCTGCTTGTAAGTATTGGGTTCTCCATATCTATCTGATTTTACATCTCGGCAGACTCTTTTATCTTTTCTCAGCAATCAGTATATCTGATCGGAATCTTTCTGTGCTAGAATTATTTTGCCCGCCCGGAGGATAGGGCAACGCTGGGGAGCGACCCGAGCGCCGAGGCGGGGGAACGACGGAGGGGCAGGCCCTTTTTGGCATTGCCCTTCTTTTTTTCTGCCCCTCTTGAGTTCCCCAAAGCGATAAACCCAAAGCGATATAAGCTCATAAATTGCCCGGCGCCGGGGCGGTTTCCTGGGGCGATGTTCTTTTCACTACCAGATCGATTGCCCGGTAGTAGTCCCTTTCCACTTTCCGGTTCGATACCTTGCAATACCTCTGGGTCGTCGCAATCCGGCTATGGCCAAGCAGGTCCTGAATAATCGTAATGTCTGCATCGGCATCGAGGAGTTGAGTGGCCATGGTATGCCTCAGGTGATGACAGGAAACCCTGAGGCCGCTCTCACCTGCGTAGTATTCCATTCTCTTTTGGATTCCCCTTACCGATATTGGCTTGCCTTTGCACAGTCCCCTCTCGACCAGAAAAACAGATTTCGACTTCAGTTCAGACCTCTCCTTGAGATAGCTTGTCAGGGCTGCGTGGGCATCCGGGCTCACATAAACCATCCGATCCTTTGCACCCTTGCCGCTTTTGACCAGAAGACTTCCCCGTCTGAGATCCAGTGCGCCGAGAGTGAGGGATGCAACCTCATCCACTCGAAGACCGCACCTGAGCATGAGCAGGAACATGGCCCGGTCTCTCGGGCCTTCGAGTTTTTCGAGAAACCGTGAAACTTCCTGGTCTTTTAAGAACCGTGGGAGAGGCTTTGAAAGCCGGAGGCAATAGCCACTCTTCACCGGATTTGCGATCTCCAGGTCCTCGCCCTCCCTGAGGTAGTCGTAGAACGAGCGGATGCTGTCCAGATAGCAGTTTATCGTTTTGGGTTTAAGTTTCTTATCAAGAAGATAGTCAATGAACCCGGTCACTTTTTTGTTGGTCGCCTCTTCGATGGGGCAATCCAGCCAGACCACAAACTGCTTGAGAGTGCTCATGTAGTTGCGAACGGTTCGTGGCGAGTAATTCTTTCTCTTCAGGTGTCTTCTGAAGTTAATGATCGAATCGATAATGGCCACCGGCCGCTCCTTTCTCGATGATCGCCATTGCACGGAAGTATTCCTCCTCGCGTGTCCTGTCGGTCAGCCTGGCGTATCTTCGGGTTACCTCCAGGCTCGTATGCCCAAGGAGAGGCTGCAAACACTCAAGCCTCATCCCGGCATTCAGGAGCTCGCTTGCAAAAGTGTGGCGAAGGCAGTGGATCGTGTAGCCCTTTGCCGACAGGCCGGCGGCTTCATTGTATTTCTCAAACCTTAGCTGAGCCCCTGTATAACCCAGGCGATTTCTTCCCTGCCCGTAGAAGACAAACTCCTTTTTGGGGTCTCTTGCTTTGAGCCAGGAACCGAGGGCCTCTTTTGCGTCATCGCTAAAATAGACCACCCTTCCGACCCTTGTCTTCTGCGCCTCATAGATGATCACCTTCTTTTCTTTCAGGTTGACTTCAGGGATTTTTAAATCCAGAAGCTCGCCTATTCTCATCCCTGTCCGCAAAAGCATAAGAAAAATGGCCCGATCACGAACATGATCGATTACCGCAAAAAGAACCTTTATATTTTCCGGCTCGATGGCTTTCGGCAGAGCCTCCGGGACTTTGATCCTTATTTTCTTTCTGAGAACATTCGGATCGATCACTTCCCCCTCGACCAGAAACCTAAGAAAGGCGTGTATCGAGATTAGCCTGCCACTAACCGTCATAGGCTTTAGGCCACGGTCTTGTTCATACTCGACGAATGCCTCTATGCTTCGCCTAGTGACCTGAGCGAGATGTATAATGCCTTGCCGGTCTTGGATGAACCTTAGAAACAGCCTGATCGATATTTGATTGGACTCGATTGTACCGGACCGGCAGTTCTTCCGGTACAAGTGCGACAGGTATTGTTCGGCGTGCTCTTTTCCGGGAAGCTCACTTTGCCTGAAGAGGTTAATCTGTTTGTCCAGGTACTCGCGGTTTTCTGCCTGGTGTAGCGCTGTTTGGGAAATGCGGCAAGGAACTGCTGGAAGGTGTCCGGACCGGATCGGGGGACATTCTGAATCTAATGAAATACATCCTGGGCTCATTTCTGCCTCCTTTTTCTGTTTCACTAGAAAAATCAGGCAGATAATTTACCCTCTGCGCTCTCGGGTCAATCATCTTCTCGTTACGTACAGTACAACAAACTGTCCAGTTTTGTCCGCTGTTTTTACTAGCTTTTTTCTCGTTGGTAATTTAGACAAAATGAGTTAAGAATTAGTG
>PLSV01000357.1 GCA_003165235.1 Syntrophobacteraceae bacterium | reverse complement strand
ATCGCAACTTTCCCGTCTGATGGAGCGACTTGAGCGTTAAACATCATGTGATAAACGGCTGCCGGCCGGTTATATGTGCAAGCCGTCGAAGTGGAAGAAACTACGACCGGTTCAGAATCAATCAGAGAAAAAGAGAGGAACAAAGAAATGGGCTCCAAAACGAACGAACAACTTAGCAAGCTTCGGTCTAAATACTTTTCCAGTGGCGTTGGCTGTGTTTCCCAGAAGTTCATTGACTCGGCCGAAGGCGCGGTCGCCAAGGATGTGGAAGGACGATATTACATCGATTTCGCAGGAGGAATCGGTGTCATGAATATTGGGCACAGTCATCCGAAAGTCGTTGAAGCCATTAAGACTCAGGCAGGGAAGATGACTCACACGTGTTTGATGATAAATCCCTATGAACCGGCGGTCACCCTGGCTGAGAAGTTGTGTCAAATCACCCCCGGTAATTTCACCAAGAAGGTCGTTTTGCTAAACAGCGGTTCCGAGGCCGTGGAGAACGCCGTAAAGGTCGCCCGCTACTACACTAAACGCCCGGCTGTTATCGTTTTTGAAAATGCTTATCACGGCCGCACCTTGCTGACTATGACGATGACCAGCAAGAGCAAGGCTTTCAAGATCGGATTCGGTCCGTTTGCGCCTGAAGTGTATAGGATGCCGTTCGGTGATGTAGCAAGCGCGAATGCATTGAACGACTTTTTTCTGAAACATGTCCCTGCGGAATCGGTAGCGGCGGTCGTGGTCGAGCCGATTCAGGGCGAAGGCGGATTTATTGTGCCGCCGCCGAACTATTTTCAGGAACTGTCAAAAATATGTAAGGACAACGGGATTGTTTTTGTAGTGGACGAAATTCAAAGTGGCATGGGTCGAGCCAGCAAGATGTTCGCCATTGAACATTGGAATGTGGAGCCAGACCTTATTACGGTAGGGAAAAGCCTGGCGGCCGGCTTGCCGCTGTCTGCAGTGGTTGGCCGAGCTGAAATGATGGACTCCGTCTACCCCTGGGGATTGGGTGGAACCTATGGCGGCAATCCAGTGGCGTGCGCTGCGGCTGTCGCCGTAATCGAGGCTTTCGAGTCGGAAAACATGTTAGGCAAATCGGCTATCCTGGGCGAAAAACTCAAATCCGGTTTCGAGCAATTGCAGCGGGATTTTGATATTGTAGGTGAAGTAAGGGGACTGGGCGCCATGTTGGCCTTTACGCTGGTCAATCGAGCCGACCTGACGCCAAATGCTGATGCAACCAAGCAATTGGTGGCCTATTGTCATGAAAACGGATTACTCATTCTGAGTTGTGGTGTTTATGGTAATGTAATCCGCGCGATGCCGCCCTTTGTTATTACTGATGAGCAACTGGAGAAAGGGTTCTCGATCCTGCGCCAGGGGTTGACCATGCTGAGCAGGCAGTAGGAACAGGCGCCCGGGAATTCGGTAACTGGCTTATTCGGGGCAGTAGGGGAGGGCTTTACGCCCTCCCGCCGCACTTCAGTGCCCAAGCTGCTCCTGGCCTCTTAATTTGCTCACGGCGAACTCGAGTATACGGCTCAAGGCCTGTCGGCCGCATGGTTGGAAGCGATCGGCGTCCCGCAATAGGGTCGCTGGGTAGGCCGTAACCTCGACACCGAGCAGAAGGGATCGATGCAAGTGAAACCAAATAAGCAGGATAGCCATTTGCCGGACTATGCTCTGGTCGAACGGCACGAGATGATGCGGGGCATCGGTTATGGCGATGAAGCAGTGGAGCAGTTACAAATAGGTGTCGTGAGCAGTTGGGGAGAGGTTAATCCGGCGGCCGTGCATCTGGACCGTGTTGTCGCGGCGGTAAAAGCAGGCGTCTGGGCCGCTGGAGGAACGCCGCGCGAGTTTGTCATCAGTTCGATATGCACAAGTATGGCGGGCAACGACAATTATCATCTCCCCCACCGGGATCTGGTGGCCGGATACATCGAGACCGTCGCCAAAACGAATCTGTTCGACGCCATGGTTTTCGTTCCAGTTTGTGACGATGTGATTCCCGGACATCTTATGGCCGCTGCCCGATTAAATCTTCCATCTGTGGTGGTGACCGGGGGATACATGCGTCTGAATCGGGAAAAGGGCAAGGCGTTGGACCCTCTTGCCGTCGCCCCCGTGCAATTCCGGCAGTTCAAGGAAGGCGCCATAAGCGCAGAGCAGTTCTCAAGGGCGGTCGACAGGGGATGTCCGGGTATTGGCGCCTGCCCGGTCATGGGGACTGCTAATACAATGGCGGCGATGGCTGAAGCATTGGGCATGTCTCTTCCCGGCAACACTGCGACGCCGGGATCTGATTCTCGTCTGCTGCGCATAGCCTTTAACGCGGGCAAACAGGTGGTCCTTCTGCACCGGGAGAACATCAAACCCTCCGATATCATGACGTTCGACGGTTTTCTGAACGCTATCCGCGTACTCATGGCGCTGGGCGGCTCCACTAACGCTGTGCTCCATTTGCAGTCGATTGCATGGGAACTGGACCTGGACATCGAGCCGGAAACTTTTAACTCGGTCAGCCAGGCGACACCGTTTATCTGTGATATTGCGCCATCAGGTTCGGGTAAACATCTTTTGGACGATTTGGACGAGGCTGGTGGAATACCGTCCGTGCTAAAAGAACTCGAACCGGTTATTGCAGGCGGCGCCATGACGGTCACCGGCCGAACAGTGTCTGAGAACTTGAAAAACGTGCCCAGAGGCGATCCGGAGGTTATCTATCCCTTTGACAAGCCGTTGGCCAAAGAAGGAGGCTTGATCTTCCTGCGCGGCAACCTGGCGCCCAAAAGCGCGCTGATTAAGAAAGCGGCCGTACCGCCCAACATGCTTCAGTTCAAAGGACCCGCCAAGATTTTTGTGAGTGAAGAAGATGCCTGTGAAGCATTGGTCGCCAATCAAATCGAAGTGGGCCAGGTCGTGGTTGTCAGGTATATGGGGCCCAAAGGCGATCCGGGCATGAGACTGCTGCAAAGATTTCTATGGCTTATGGCGGCCAAGGGAATGCAGGAGAAGCTTGCCTTTATTACTGACGGCCGGTTCTCGGGAACAAATAAAGGCTGCGCCGTTGCGCATGTATCGCCCGAAGCCGCAGATGGGGGACCTTTGGCGGTGATTGAGGATGGGGACATGATCGAGATCGACATCCCCAATCGAGAATTAAACGTGTTGATTTCCACGGAGGAACTCTCTGCAAGACTTTCAAGATGGAGGCCTCCTGAGGGCAAGATCCGCAAAGGCTGGTTGGCCATATATTCCAAAATGGCGAAACCAGCCGAGCAGGGCGCCGGCTTGAATTACGGTGATGGGTTGGTTTAGCCGGCTTGCCTGCTGATTTTGGACTGCCGCAAGACAGGGATGCAGGGAC
Source organism: Syntrophobacteraceae bacterium (assembly GCA_003165235.1). Taxonomy (GTDB): domain Bacteria; phylum Desulfobacterota; class Syntrophobacteria; order Syntrophobacterales; family Syntrophobacteraceae; genus SbD1. The sequence continues at coordinate 635 of PLSV01000357.1, read as the reverse complement.
ATAGATTGCATCTGCACGGCGGCAACGGCATTCCTGGCTGAGATTTCTGTTTTTTCACGCAATTGATGCTTCGAAGGGAGGTGATTTGCCATGAATGCCTGAGCAGCCGTATTTTCCGCTTGCTATTGGCTGAAATGCGGCATTTTTTTGTTGCTGTTTAACCATTCAAACGATGAGCAAAAAAAGAGGGCCTGATATGAAACTAAAAAGTATCTTCCTTGGACTGGCGTTGTTTGCTTTTCTCTTCGCTTCGACCGGAGCGTACGCAGCAGGCTGGCAGGATCTGATAAAACCTGCGGCCAAGGGTGAATTTCAACCGATACCGGCTTACCTGGTCTATCCACCCGTCAAGCCGAATGCAAGCTGCCAGGAACAATTGGATTCGGGAAAAGTTGTTGATACGACGTTCGAAAGAACCCCCCCGGCCACAAAGGTTTGGAAAATCGGAGTGCTTTTTCCACACCTCAAGGACCCGTTCTGGCTGGGATGTGACTATGCTGTGTTCGAACAAGCCAGGCGGCTTGGCGTAGAAGTGACCCTTCTTACAGCGAACGGTTATGACGATCTGAACGGACAGCTCGCCCAGATGGATGATCTGATCGCCAAGAAGGTCGATCTGATCCTTCTTGCGCCGA
>PLSV01000340.1 GCA_003165235.1 Syntrophobacteraceae bacterium | reverse complement strand
CAACGGAGTTTTTCCTAAATTGAAGGGGTTGAGTCTTTAATCAAGAGAATCACGAGCAGGAAGAAAGACTTTGTTACACGGTTGACCAGGCCCTTGCGTGGCACAAGTAGACAAAGCTTTGAAAAGACCGACAAGCTACGACCAACTCGGAGGCTGCTCAGCAACTTATGTTGGCCTGATCGCAGAATGGAAAAACTTAATATAACTCTCCTCTCGATCGGATAGGCATCGTCTGGGGTATTCTCACTTCCAAATCATGAACTAAACGCTTCGCGTGGGAGAGATCCCTCCGATTTCGCTTCCTTCCCCCAGCCCTCGCAGTGGTTTCTACCTGCCTAAATAACAATCGAGAGCATTCGTTTATCTCGTATACTCGCCTGCTTAACCTTAGCTTTGCCTCCAAAGGATCTTAACCCCACTACAAAAGGAGAAAAGATATGGGAGAGCTACACGACAGGATGCGAGATGATTTGATTTTGAAGGGCTACAGCCCCCACACTCAGAACGGCTATCTTCGATGTGCACCCACCTTTGCAAGACACTTCATGAGATCTCCTGATGAGATGGGTAAGCAGGAGATCCGGGAGTTTCTCCTCTATCTTGTACAGGACAGGAAGGTCTCCGCAGCAACCCAGGATCAGTATGTCAATGCCATCAAGTTTCTCTACTCGGTCACCCTCAAGCGGCCAGAGACGGTAAAGGATATCTCCCATCCCAAGAGGCCAAAGACTCTTCCTGTCATCTTAAGCCCTGAGGAGGTCCTGTCCTTTTTCGAGAAGGTCCGCTCGGTCAAGTACAAGGCCATCATTGCCACAGCCTATGCGGCAGGGCTCAGGATCGCTGAGGTGTGCACCCTCAAGGTCGCCGATATCGACAGCGCCAGAATGCGCATCCACATCCGCTCGGGCAAGGGGAAGAAGGACCGCTATGTCATGCTGGGCGAGAGCCTCCTTGCTCTTTTGCGCGAGTATTACAGGGTCGCGCGTCCCAAAGGAGAGTATCTTTTCCCGGGACAAAAAAGCGGCTCTCACCTCTCCACCGCAGCGGTGAGCCGGGTCTTGCGGCTGCTCAACCGGGAGATGGGTCTTTCAAAGAAGGCAACCATGCATACCTTCCGCCACTGCTTCGCAACACACCTCATGGAGGCCGGAACCGATATCCGCGTCCTGCAGGTCCTCCTTGACCACAGCGCCATAAAAACCACTCTGCGCTACACCCACATCACTGATCGGCTTGTCGGTAAGCTGGTAAGTCCTCTCGATATGATCCAGCCCTCCTCCTAAAAAGGAGTAGTGGATTATGGAAAGGCCCTCCCTTGAAGTTGCCGGGATCTTCCACCGCAACGGTGAAGATTACAGGCAAACGCATCATCTCAGCCCACAACAGCAAAAGGCCATGGAAGATATCGAGGCTTGCCGCACCGCTCATCTGGGATGCCATGTGGACTCTTGCACCCAATAGGGCTGCGGCTATATAGCCATCTCCTACAACTCCTGCCGCANNAATGGCTTAATGAGAGGACAGAGCGTCTCCTTCCAACCCACTACTTCCATATGGTAGTGACTCTTCCTCATGAGGTGATTGCTCTGGGGCTTTTCAACCGCAAGATTGTATCTAATCTCCTTTTCGAGAGCGCCTCACGAGCTCTTATCGAGTTTTCCCTCAGCTATGAGCGTCTTCGTGCTCAGGTTGGCTTTACAGCAGTCCTGCACACGTGGGATCAGGACTTAAACTTCCATCCTCATTTGCATATCGTTGCAACGGGAGGCGGACTGAGTCCGGATGGAAGCAGGTGGATCAGCGCCACAAACGGATTCCTTCTTCCTGTAAGGGCGCTATCCAAGATCATCCGGGCCAAGTTCGCGGAGGCTCTGGACAAGGCGTTCCAGGAGGGAAGGCTTAAGGGAAATGCTCCGTGTCTTAAAGGCAAAGTCCAGTTTGCCCGGTTCACAAGCAAGCTTAAAAAAAAAGAAGTGGGTCGTCTACTGCAAGGAGATCTTCCGAGGCTCAAAGAAAGCTTACGACTACCTAAGCCGCTATACGCATCGGGTAGCCATCTCAAATCATCCCTTGCTAAGCCTTGAGGACCATTTGGTCACATTCCGGGCCAGGGACAACCACAACCCCGAACAGCACAGATTCGTCACTATCCATGCTCAGGAGTTCATCCGCCGGTTTCTCCTGCACATTCTTCCGCCCAGGTTTGTCAAAATCAGACACTTCGGCCTCATGGCCCCTTGCAATGCCAAGACAAAGCTTGAGAGCGCACGGGCTCTTATTATTAACCAGGAGCCCATACCCGGTGAGGTCCATGCCAAACCCGATATTCCCAAAGTGAGCAAAACATGGCAGCAGATGATGCAAGATCTTACCGGTATCAACCTCACCCTCTGCCCACAGTGCGGCAAAGGAAGGCTCGTCCGATTCAAACTGAGCCACACACAGCATTCATCTTCACCTCCAATATGGGATCCATCATGATCTGCCCCAGCACCACATTGAACCCTAAAACACCACTCCAAGCCGCTCCTCAAAGAGCAATAGAGGCATCTGCGTCTCGAAATCCAGCCACGTTCCTTTCACTGACAATACCTCACCCCGGTTTTTTCTCCTATCCCGACTTCTCCGCTCACATCCCTCAATTATCCGTTCCCCCTGTTCCCAATCACCCTCATAAAGCATCACACACTATCCTTTGAATCCCCATAGCCCAAAAAGTATGACCCCGCTTACTCCCTGGCCTTAGTTCATGATATCGATTACACGAATGCGCTCCGCGACTCGTACAATCGTCTATTTCACATGTTTTGCCGCCGACTTCGCTCCGGGAATTTGAGTTTGTGGCAAGGAAGGTTGACTTTAGCTAAGCCTGAGCCGGCGGCTATTTCAACGATTTATTACCTATAGCAGGATGTATTAGCAGGAGGCGAGGGCAGCTACCGTCTTAACCCACTCCTCAAATTCAACAGGTTTTGTTATGAACGCGCAAGCCCCGGCGCTGGTTCAAAAATCGACGTCGCGCTTTTCTCTGTACGTGGTGAGGATCACTACAGGGATGTCTTTTAACTGGGGGTCAGCTTTGATTACCTTTAGGGCCTCGCGTCCGTCCATTTTCGGCATGTTCAGATCGAGCGGGATGACGGCCGAGGTCTCTCGTGGAAAGGCCTTACGTTCAAAGATTGACGTTGAACAGATCATCCGGGCGTGTTGTTGCGAGTATTTCCTAGTCGCACGCGAAGAGATGCTGCGCAGTCGCCGGAGTGAATCCCGCAAGCTATGTATTTATCTGATCAAGAAGCACACGTGCGCAACAAATCGGGTAATTGCAGAGTTGTTCGGAACCTTGACCTATTCGGCGGTGGCGAAGATAAGTGAGGGTATATCGAAGCAATTGGCGGTGAACAAACAGCTGCGAGAGCAGGTCAAAAAGTTGGAGATGAAATATTCCTATTTCAAGGCCTGACCCCTTAGTTCTCCTTAGTTCTCTTTTTGAAATGCACTTCCGACTTGGGGGATCAGATCAGAGCACGAGTGCCTACTGCTCATGTTCCAGCACCACGAATCGCTTGATCGAGCTTAAAAATTTAAAATGGTGCATTGTCCACCTTTTTCGACTACAATTTCGCGCCATCTACCTGTATGGGATTTGCTGGGCCATCCATCAAGGGAAAATGGAAATGAAGCCTAACAGGATGCTCACCTCCAATAACTACGATGTTCAACGTATTTATCTCAGCAACCGCTCTCTCTTAGGGAATCTGCATTGTACAGGGGCAGGCACTTTAGTCACATTAGAGCCTGAATTTTAGCAAGGATTCATCCGACAAGGAGAAATCTGGTATGATGCTCTCTCGATCAAACATTAGAGCGAAAAGCCGAATTGCATCGCTTGCAATTGCTGCTGCGTTGACCTCAATTCTTGTCTCGTCTTCCAACTCGGCAACGGGGCTGCCGATTGAAGGAAAGTATTGCGAGACGGCCTCGCGGTGCATTGATCCGATGGCAACAAACGGGATGGTGACTTCTTCCAACTACCTGGCATCCCAGGCGGGGATTAATGTGCTGCACAATGGGGGCAATGCCGTCGATGCCGCTATAGCCGTAGCAGCCACTTTAGCTGTGGTCTATCCACAAATGACCACTCTTGGCGCCGACAATTTCTGGCTGATCTATAATGCCAAGACCAAAGATCTGCGAGGACTCAATGCCAGTGGGCGGGCGGGCGGGAAAGCAACCATCGATTTCTACAAGGGCAAGGGCTACAGCAAGATCCCTTCACGCGGTTATCTTTCCGCCAACACCGTTCCGGGAGCGGTTTCGGGCTGGGATGCCGCCTACCAATACGCCAAGAAGAACATGGGACATAGCATCCCCTGGAATCAGTTGCTCTTAGCCGCAATCTCTTATGCAAAAAATGGATTTCCGGTAAGTCCTTCTCTTGCTAAATGGGAGAAGATAAATGTCGATACGACGGATAAGGAAAACCGGGATCTTCAGAGATTCGAAGCTTTCCGCAAGACCTTTCTCAAAGAAGATAGGATTCCTTTTGAAGTGGGAGAGATCCTAAAGCAACCTGAGCTTGCCAATACGTTGAAGCTGATTGCCGACCGGGGAGCCCAAGCATTCTACCGGGGTCCCATCGCCAAAGCAATTGCAGCCGACATCCAGGCGCATGGCGGAGTGCTCACCTACCAGGATTTTGCAACGAACCATCCAGACTGGGTTGAGCCAATCACCGTCAATTACAGGGGTTACCAGGCTTACAACCTTCCTCCGAACACTCAAGGGCTCGCCTCCCTGGAGATTCTAAATATCCTCAACAACTTTGAAGTGAAGGCACTGGGTCAGGACTCTGCCGACTATTACATGCTGATGGTCGAGGCAACCAAAGAGGCGTTTGCCGACCGGGACAAATACCTCTCTGATCCGGCCTTTGTGAAGATTCCACTCGATTACCTGCTCTCCTCTCAACACGGCAAGGAACAGGCTGCACGAATCGATATGCAGCACGCCGCAGTCGATGTAAAGCCCATTCCCCCTACGAAGGGAGACACGGTGTGGTTTGGAGTGGTGGACAAGGAGGGCAACGCCGTTTCTGTGATCCAGAGCATCTACTGGGACTTCGGCTCCGGGATCGTAGCTGGGGGAACCGGAGTGCTTCTGCAAAACCGGGGATCTTACTTCTCACTTAACCCTACAGATGTAAACCGCCTGGAGCCAGGAAAGCGAACCTTCCACACTCTCAATCCTGCGATGCTCTTTAAGAACGGAAAGCCCTACCTGATTTATGGCACTATGGGAGGGGAAGGCCAGCCACAGACTCAGGCAGCCATCGTAACTCGGATCATTGATTTTGGCATGTCCCCACAAAATGCAATCAATGCCCCACGATGGCTGTATGGTCGCACTTGGGGGACGGCATCGAAGGGGCTAAAAATTGAGGGGCGTGTATCTCAAGAGGTAATCGAACAGCTTAAGGAGCGGGGACAACCGGTGGAGGCGGTTGAGCCCTTCACCGATTTAATGGGCCATGCCGGAGCTATACTGATCGATCAGACAACCGGGGTGAAGTACGGGGCGTCAGACCCGAGGGGAGACGGTCTGGCTGCAGGCTATTAACGAGCCGTATTTTGGTGAATACAGGACTATCGGCTCTTTAAGAAGCCCATTGAAAATGCTCGGTGCAAAGTGCTCAACGGAAAGAAGAAGGGCAAAGCCTTCTTTGGGGAAGTCCCGGGAGCACCTTCGCAACCGAATTCCCGACGGTGGAATTCCCCCTGAAATCGTTGCCCTATTCAAATCATAATGAGATTTGATTTCCACTCGAACGCTTATCGTTAATGACAATAAAACCAGCGTATCCCTCTGTGACGTCTCCGTGCAAAACCGGAACCAGCAAATGCAGAGGCAGAGTAACTCCAACTGGCCCGGTTTCGGTCGGTCCTTTCCATTTTTGAGGTCGCATAATTCAGCAGGGAGTCATAAGAAATTCATACGCATAGACAAATCTGAAAACTGCAATATCTTTCAACGGAAATCCCAAGAAGGCCCCGATCGCGGCGGATCATTCAGAAGTAGTTTTTCTTAAACTGATTTGGAGGAGCACAAAAGATGAAGGCTAAATCAACCTTAGTTGTCATCTACATAAATACGTTAACGTATTTATTGCATCTTCAAGCCGATAATGGCATGTTCTCCCACCAAAGGAGGGAGGAATATGCCGAGAAAGAGCCCTTATTGGGTTGAGCTATCCCAAGAGGAGAAGACCAAACTTGAAGCGCTGGCACAGAAATATACGGCGCCGTATTTTTCCGTGGTCCGCGCCAAGATAGTGCTGCTGGCCGCACAAGGACTCTCCAATGATGAGATTGGTTCCAGACTCGATTTGGCCCGGCAGGTCGTAAGCAAGTGGCGCAAACGATTTTGCGAAAAGCGCCTGGCTGGATTGTCCGATCAATCCAGACCCGGGCGCCCTGCTCGGTTTTCCCCCCAGAATCGTGGTGGAAGTTAAGGCACTGGCCTGCGAACTTCCCTCGAAACTGGGGATACCCCTGTCTCGCTTTAGCAGTGAAGAAATCAAAAGGTATGTTTTGGAAAGTGGAATCGTTGCCAGTATCAGTGGGATCACCATTTGGAGATGGTTGAGCAAGGATGCCATCAAGCCATGGCAGCATCGTAGCTGGATTTTTCCACGTGATCCCGAATTTGCCGGTAAGGCAGGGCCTATCCTGGATTTGTATCAGGGCAAGTGGGAGGGAATACCTCTTGGCTCCAATGATTATGTAGTTTCCACTGATGAGAAAACCAGTATTCACGCGAGAATCTCACCGGCGATCTGGAACTGCAT
>PLSV01000413.1 GCA_003165235.1 Syntrophobacteraceae bacterium | reverse complement strand
AAACTTCATCCTGTTCTGGTACAATTGAGTTCGCTACTCTAAATTGGCCCACTTCGATATTTTCATTTGGCCCACCTTGACAACCCAAACCGTGTACCCTGATCGAGTCACAATTGATCGAGGAGGAGGCGCGGTTGGAGAGGAGAAAGAAGGTGGAGCTTTTCGAGCAAATGAGGAGGGAGTACGAACATGGAGTGGGAACAATCAACGGGGTTGCAAAGAAACTGGGAGTTCACCGGCGGATGGTGCGAGAGGCACTGGCCAGTGCGATCCCGAAAGAACGCAAGAAGGCCGTCAAGAACAGATACAAACTCATACCTGCACTATCATTTATAAATGCGATTCTTGAAACGGATAAACGAGCTCCACGCAAACAAAGACATACGGCTCATCGGATCTGGCGCCGCATATGCGAGGAGATGCCCGGTGTGGATGTCTGCGAATCGACAGTTCGCAAGTACGTCCGTGAACGCAAGCTTGAGATCGGACTGAGCGGACGCGAGGTCTTCATCCCCCAATCTTACGGATGGGGTGAAGAGGCACAGGTGGATTGGTATGAAGCCTATGCGGAGTTCGATGGTGAAGAGCAGAAGGTCTATGTCTTTTGCATGCGAAGCATGGCCGGCGGCGGAGCGTTTCACTGCGCCTACCCTCATGCAAGTCAGCAGGCCTTTCTGGAGGCTCACGAACTGGCGTTCGCTTACTTTGGCGGGGTATTTAGTCTGCTGCGCTATGATAACCTTTCCTCGGCGGTAAAGAAGGTTCTGCGCGGTCATCAACGTGAGGAGACGCAACGGTTTATAGCGTTCCGGTCGCATTGGGGATATGCCTCGGAGTTTTGCAACCTGGGCCAGGGTCACGAGAAGGGTGGCGTGGAAGGCGAAGGGGGGTATTTTCGCCGCAACCACTTGGTGCCCGTTCCCCGTGTGCGTGACTTGGCGGAACTGAACCGGCGGATGCTGGAAGGATCAAGAGAAGATGAACGTCGTGTAATCAGCGGTCGGAGCCAAAGCGTTGGGGAAGCCATGAATCTGGAGCGAGAGCACCTGTTGCCTTTGCCCCACGAAGGCTTCCAACTGGCTGGGGTCTATTTCCCGGATGTCAATACAAAGGGAACCGTGAAGGTGCTGACAAACTTCTACTCGGTGCCGCTGCCTGTTGGAGTAGAGGTGCAAGCCAAGGTTTATCCCGCCTACGTTGAGATCTGGCACGGAGGCAAGTGTGTGGCCCGCCATGAGCGCTCGTTCGGGCGTTACCAGAAGGTCCTGGACCTGGAACATTATCTGGAAGTGTTGATAAAAAAGCCAGGGGCCTTTGCGGGCAGCACACCGCTTGAGCAGTGGCGCGCGCGGGGGCGCTGGTCCGGGAGCTACGACAAACTCTGGGGGATACTCAAAGAGCGGCACGGCAAACAAGACGGGACCCGTGCCATGATAGAAGTCCTCACGCTGGGCAGGGAGCACGGTTACGACCGGCTGGAACAGGTAGTTGAGCAGGCTTTGCAACTCGGGTGCTACGATGTGGGGGCTGTAGGCTTACTTCTCGGTGCATCCAATAACGGAGAACAAAAGACTTACGAGCAGGTGGAGATAGGAGCATTAAGCCTCTATGATCGCCCGCAGCCGCGGATGAACGACTATGATCAGTTGCTTCAGGACTGGACGGGGACGGAGGTGATGCAATGAGTATCCCGAGGGTGGAACTGCAGCAATCGACGATTGTCCAATATGCCAAAGATTTGCATCTGCCGACGCTTAGCGCACAATTTCTCCGCCTGGCCGAGGAGGCGGCAAAACAAGGACAAAGCCACTTGAGTTATCTTGAAGCTCTGCTTGAGGCCGAGGTGGAGGAAAGGGCGCGCAACGCCATTGCCCGGCGTATCGTAGATGCACATTTTCCGAAGGTGAAAACTCTGGAGGAGTTCGAGTTTGAAAAGGTGCCTGCCGTGCCTGCGGCTTTGATCCGCAACCTGGCTGAGGGAGGCTACCTGAGGCGTAGCGAGCCGGTCATATTTCTAGGCGAAACGGGAACTGGAAAAACCCACTTGGCAATCGGATTGGCGGTGGCTGCATGTCGGCAGAGAAAACGCGTTCGGTTCACCACTGCGGCGGCGCTGATCAATGATCTCATCGAGGCCAAGAACAAAAGCGAACTGAGTCGGATCACCAACCGCTGGACGCGCTATGAGCTGATCGTCATTGACGAAATGGGGTATGTGGGAATACCGGAATCGGCAGTCGAGTTGCTGTTTCAAGTGATATCGGGCCGGGCCGAGCGGGCGGCGGTGATTATAACAACGAATCTGCCGTTTTCCGAATGGACCACTATGTTTCCCAATGCGAGGCTTTGCAAGGCAATGCTGGACAGGTTGACCGACCAGGCACACATCATCGAGACGGGAAACGAATCATACCGGTTCCGAAGGACGTTGGAGAAAAGGAAAGGCGGCAAGAAATGAAAACCAAAGTATGGTTCCATGCCCAAATACGGTGGGCGGTGCTGGTGGAAGGCAAAAAGGGGCTACGGAGTTGGGAAGAATCGGCCTATATCTTCCTGAGTGAGAATCATGAAACGGCCTTTCAGCAAGCACTCGATGAGGGCCGTCGCCACGAGCACATCTGCAAAGAAGGACCTCGCCTGGTTGCAACCAAACTGGCGGAGATAGTCAGCTTGGATTGGTACAGGAACCCGTCCGAGTTTCTGGTTTCGGGAGGTTCACAAAAGGCAACGCAGTATTTGCCCTTCGGTCATACTTTTGATCCCGAGGGCAGTTTCCCCCCTCCCAGCTTCTAACGTTAATCCTGCCGGTGGAGGTCGAAACTCCAGTCGCCCTACGGGCTCCTTCCGTTTCAACCTCCACCGGCAACCCAGAATTTTTGGGCAGGACTGACCAACAAGAAGTCTTTGAAAAACCAGAGGCTTCGATTCTGGAGCAGGGGGCGTTCCAAAAAACAGGCTTGGGGGTGGGCCAAATGAAAATATCAAAGTGGGCCAAATCAAGTTGACGAAACCAACAATCTCAATCTGCTTTTCCTTGGCGTTCCATTCGTACCCGTAAGGCGGCTTCCCACAGAAAATCCGCCTATCTCGCCAGCGAGCAAGCCTGTTTTCACGCATTCTGGAAGTTATCATTTCCAACTCAAGCTGGGATATTGCTGCGAGGATTGTTAACATGAACTGACCATAGGGACCGCTTCCATCAATGCCTTCCTTGATGCTAATGAAAGTGACTGAACAATCTTTCAATGTTTGGATGTTGTTCAAAAGGTCCCGCGCTGATCGACCGAAGCGCGATAAGTCCCGGACAACAACCGCATCGATTTCACCAGTTTTTGCTATTGACAGGAGGTTTTGTAGGGCTGGGCGGTCATCCTTCGCACCGGATATGCCAGCGTCTTCATACACTTTGAACAGTTCCCAGCCCCTTGATGCGCAGTAATCCTGGATTTGAATGCGCTGTGTGCTTAACGATTCCCCGTCGATTTGAGCGTTTGTGCTTACACGAAGGTATGAAGCCGCTTTCATACATCACCTCCGGATACCTGTTTCTCAGTGACTGGTTCCGCTTGATTCTTCTCAGTTCCAGTAAAGTTTGGATTTTCAATCACCGTGAGTGCTGGCTTTATCTTGTCTTCAAATATCAATGTTCCATCAGCCTGTTTGACTACCTTTCTGTCTTTTATTGGCGAGTATTTAGGGTTCTGAACATCAGAAACAAAGGTTGCGACTGTTTCCCTATTCAAGGCTGGATACTGCTTCATGATTGCGTCCACTAAACCACGATGGGTGCAGGAGCCTTTTTCGAGATATTGAATCGCCAGGCTCAGATAAATGCGCCGGGTTTTCCGTTTTGGTGAGGATTGAGCTTTGGGCTTTGAAGTTGCTGGTTGAGAAGGAACAACGGAAAGGCCGGGAACCGGAGTTTCTTCAATGTCTATGCTGCTGGGGATTGAGTTTATCTCGAAAGGAAGTCCAGCTTGCTTGAACAAATCGCGAGCCCAGGTATGAACGTCTTCGTGGAAACGTTGCTTGGAACGTAAAATGTTCCCGACTTCCATGAGGACCATTTCCGAACTCATATTGTCTGTGATTCCGGTAAGCGATGGCTTTTCATCGAATAGAAAGAAAATCTGCGTGGCAAGGATGGTCGGAGGTCCGTCGTGGGATTTCAACAAGGAGACAATTGCTCTTTGACGTAGACGGTCCCTCATGGTGGAGGAATCTTTCCTGGATTATTGAGGACTGACTATTTTTCCTCCCAGTCTTGCGCGTTTTGGAGGTAGTCTTTCATTGCCTTTTCGATCAGTTCCCCTAAGGTGGTTTCTCTTTGCGCCGCCAGTACCTTGAACTTCCTGAGCAGTTCCGAATCCAGCTTAACGCCGGTCTGTCTTCGTTCGGGTGTTGGCTTGCCTTTTTCCATTATCTACCCCCAAAGGCCCTTGATTTGTTTTTGGATGTCCTGCGCGGTAACATCAGCATAGATTTGAGTCGTCTCAATGGAAGCATGTCCCAACTGCTTCTGTAATGCTCGTAAGTCACGTTCCTGTCGGTAAAACTCCACTGCATAGCTGTGTCGAAGCGCATGAACCGATTTTTCATTTTCGTACAGCCCGAGCGCTTTCAGGTACTTCTTTACCAGGAATTGAATCGCCTGCGCCGTCCATGGTCCCCGCTGTCCGATAAACAGAAAATCATCCGGTCCTGTAGGCTCGCCCCTGCTCGCCTTCCATACAGCGAACTGTTTAAGGTGTCTTTTCAATGCATCCGGTATTTGCACGGTTCGACTTTTGGAACCTTTGCCGTCACGCACGAACAGAGCGCTTTCACCGTAACTGGCTCGTAAATCTCCACAACGAATGTTTGCGGCTTCAGACACTCTCAACCCGGAGGACGTGACAAGGTCAACCGCCATCCATTCCCGAACCGCCGTAACTTGGTTTCGCTCCAAGTCTAATGCCGCCCGGTCACGAACGGTGCGCCTGAGGAGTTTAATCTGCTGGTCTGAGTAATACTTCATGCCGTCGATGTTTGTGATTTTATGAGACTGTTCCTGACTGGACATTTGCCGTGTGCCTGGAAACTGGATAACTCTGCCGCTATCAACATCCATGACTTTTCCTTTCCTGCTTTTCTATTGAGTTTCGTATTCGGTTGAGACGGAGGAATAAGACTTTGATGCCGCCAATTCCAGGAAACTGAATAGATTCCACATATTACCTATTCACATTATAGATATAACATCCATTATGGGAGCAATAAAGCATAAAAAGTGGCTCTGGGTAAGGATTTGGCGTTGGTGTTCTGGACAAAAAGATTCAACCAGAAAGGAGCCTGTTGCAAAACTTCTCATATCACCCTTGCACTAAACCGCACTTTATGGTAGTTAAATCCAACTGTTAAATCAGATTTGGAGGTTTTGCATGGCTCGCGGTTTCATCGCAGGTGATCGAAAACAAATGTTGCTCCTTCCACCGTCGGTGGACAAGTGGGTCCCTGTAAATCACGTGGTCCGATTCATTTGGGATATCGTAAAGCAGATGAATCTTACGACTTTTTACTTTTCCTATGGAACCGAGGGGCGTCCTCCTTACGATCCTGCGATGATGCTCGCGGTTTTGATCTATGCATACTGCCAGGGGAGACGCTCTTCTCGCAAGATTTCCAAGGCCTGTGAGGAAGAATTGCCCTACCGCTGGCTGACCGGCAATACTGTTCCCGACCACTGCGCCATATCGCGCTTCAGGTCCCGCCATGAAAGCCTCATGAAGACCGTCTTTTGCGAGATACTCTCTGTTTGCGCCGAAGCCGGATTGGTTCGTGTTGGAGATGTCTACCTTGACGGAACAAAGATAAAGGGAAACGCATCGCTTTCGGCCAACGGCACTCTCGATCAGTTGAATAAAAAGATCGAACAAATGCTTGAAGAGGCCAAGGCCGAGGATGAGGAAGAGGACAGGCGTTTTGGGCCGACCCGCCGTGGCGATGAACTTCCCGAAGAGATGAAAGAGCCTGGGAGTCGCCTTGCCCGGCTTAAGGAGGCCAAAGCGAGGCTTGAAGCCAAAGCCAAGGCCGAGAGAGAGGAACAGGCAAAAAAGCTCCGAGATCGTGAGGAAGAGGAAAAGGCATCCGGTCGGGAAAAACCCGGTCCCAAACCAAAAGACCCGGAAGATGTTGTCCGGCATGACAGAAAAGCCAACGCCACAGACCCTGACAGCCGGATCATGAAGACAAGACAGGGGTATGTTCAGGGCTACAATGGACAGGCGGTTGTTTCCAAGGAACAAATCATTTTGGGGGCCGAGGTTACCCAGGAAGAAAACGATCTCTACCAGCTTGAGCCTATGATCCATGAAACCCAAGAGAGCCTTGATGGTGCGGGAATCGAGAAGAGCATCGACACCTGCACGGCTGATACGGGGTACTGGCGCGATGATTTGCCTATCGAAAGCATTGAAGCGGACGGCCCGCAGCTTTTTGTAGCGGTGCAAAAAGATTCGAAGCAGCGAGAGCAGTGCCTTGATGAGAAGCATTATCAGGGAAGAATCCCTGCGAATACAGGTTCCCGAGAGCGCATGAAACGAAGACTCAACACTAAACGGGGCAAAGCGAAATACAAACTCAGGAGCCAGACTGTCGAGCCTGTTTTTGGACAAATCAAAGCTGCCATGGGCATCTATGGATTTATGCGCCGAGGTATAGACGCAGTTCGAAGCGAATGGAAGCTGATTTGTTCCTGCCATAATCTTATGAAGCTTTTCAGAGCCTTCGGAGTGGTCCCAACCACGTAAGGAGATTGGGGTAGAGCCGGTCAATGCCCTTTACGACCATCTCCAGCGAAATATTTGCACGATCACTCGGGGGAGGACTGGCTTCGGTGAAAAATTACCGGCAATCGGCCAATTTGCTTTTCACTGTCATTAAGAGTTCTGCAACGGGCTCAAAGGATAGAAGTTTAGACATACGCAAAGGGATGAATGAGCGATTTCGGTTAATTGTGAATGCTACAATGTTCATCGTATTCTAGTTACTGATAAAGGAATAGAGGTTTACATATAGGGATGGGTAATCGAGAAAGGACCTAATACTGCGAGTAACATCCCGACTTAACCTTACACGCGCGTGTAGGGTATCGTGGGGACACAGAAGCTGGATGGTGGCTGAGACCTCTATTTGGCAGTTACATACCAAAGAAAATTCGGGTGATCAGGGCGACGCTCAGAAAACACTTGCTTGGGTGCTGGATAAGCTATGATAATTCGAGGGGTTCTGGTACTATGCACGGAGTATGATGCCTTAAAGCTCCTTTGGTGGGATGAACCGCGAATGAGGAGGCAGCAAATGGCTTTGGTTGAGTGCCCCGAATGCAAAAAGGAAATCTCCAGCCTAGCCACAGCTTGTCCTCACTGTGGGATGCCCATACAAAGAGGGATCGCCGATACCGCCACCGAGACGCCTGAGATAGGAACCATCCAAAAAAACGCCAATCGGCGGAAGGGCGTGCAGTTGGCCAGTGGAATCTGTGTCGTACTCTTCATGATGTTCGGCACATGGTTTTACTTTGCGCCATATCTCGCGGTGTATGGAATGAAATCCGCACTGGAGGCGAGAGATGCAGCCAAACTCTCCAGCTATGTCAGTTTTCCCTTACTCAAGGAGAGTTTGAAAGCAAACGTTAATGCCATGCTCGCCTCCGAAGTAATAAAGAAGAAAGAAGCAGACCCCTTTGGCGCGCTCGGGACTGCCCTGGCCGCAGTAATCATCAATCCGATGATTGACGCATTTGTGACGCCAGAGAATTTGGCTATGTTAATGAAAGGCTACGAACCACTATTTGGGGAGAAAAGCAATCAGTTACCTCTTGGAAGGGAAAATGCTCGGCGGACTGATTCCGACGCTGGGGTTGATATGTCGATGTCTTATGAAAGCTTTGATCGTTTTGTGGTTACAGTGAAGAAAAAAAGCGAGGTTGGAGAGCCTGTTGGTTTTATTTTCAATCGCGGTGGCATGTTTTCCTGGAAGCTATCCGCTTTGAGGTTGCCTACGGAAGATAGAGGCAACAAATATTGGCAGGAGATCGGCGAGGGTCTCAAGCCAACTGTAACGATCACGGACAGCGTACAGGCATATTATCTGGAAAACGTCCACTCCGGGCAGGTGCTGGTGATTGAGGGCGAAGTGCTCAATGAATCGAATCAGCCCGTCAGCTTGGTACTGATAGAAGGAAAACTGTTCGACAGCAGGGATGCGGTCGCGCAGACCCAGCGATGCTATGCGGGCAATTCCTTCACGCGCAAAGAGATAGGCAACCTCACGCCCTATGAAATCAAAGGGAAAATGATGAACATAGAAGGCGAGAACCGGAAGAACGTCCGGATTCCGCCCGCGGGGAAGGTACCATTCATGCTCGTTTTCGATAATCTTCGCGAGATCATTACTCTGAGCAACTACAGCGTCAACGTCATCAGTTCGAAATTAGACTCTGGTCCAAATCTTACTCAAGAACCCACTGTCAATAAAGGTGGCGCTGAGCAACCCGAAACATCCAAGGGCAAAGAAGAAAATCAAATGCAAAGCGCCGCAGTTCAGCCGGAACCAAGCCGACCATCGCTCCCGCCAGCCCATGAACAAATGCCCGAAACTCAATCTGAGAGTAGGGAACAGACGGAGCCGCTTGAACTTGTCTACCCCGGCCCTATGGCTGACTTTTTCATCGCGGACGGAGACATTGAAAGAAACACGAAACTATTTGTCTCGTCTGGCAGCTTCAGCGTCGAACTGCATTCGGTATACAAAGGGCAAGCACGAACGAGCATGATTGATAATATCAAGAGGATGCTCAGCTCCGGCGAAATGACAGCCTCTCAGGAAAGCGGCAATCCCGATCTGCTGGGCCATATAATTACTGCGGCCAATTTCGATACGCGCAAGAAGACCGTCACTTTTTCAGGAAGGCAAATATACCTGGACATGAATAATGCCACTATAGGAACTACTAGGGTTCAGCAAGTCTACCAATATGACACCCCAAAATACTTTACCCTAGGCAAAGTCGCGGGCGCTATCGAGTCCATGTTGCAGGGAGCAGTGAGTGGTGAGGCCTACTCAAATCCACTCAAAGAAGAAAATACAACAAAACGAGAAACCGCCCCGGCCAGGGACTATAAATCCGTACTTTCACGCCTAAGAGGTGAAACACCTAGTGCAAACGACCAGCAGAGAGTTCAAACGGGGGATTCGTTCTTAAATAATATAGCGCGTGTCAATACAGACTACATGGCCAAGCATCCACGCGAATTCGTTATCGTGGATGGAACATACGAGTCTAAGAAGGGCAGACTAAAGCTCAAGGAACTTGAACCCGGCAACGACCGCGTCTCCGTTGATCTTGAGGTTGCCAATGGACTGGGCATGGGTGAACTGCACGGGATCGGGTCTTTGTCAGGCCGCACTATAAAGTCAATCCGGACGGAAGAGAGAGAACCATGCGATATAACGATCAGCTTAACCGGCGATTTCGGTAATACAGCGTCAGTCGTGGAAAATGGTTGTTCTTATTATCATGGTGTTTCATGCGATTTCAGTGGCAAGTTCACGAGGAAACAAATAGGAAAACAGAATTTTGATCCATACTCAGTTAGGAGAATTGAATAACCAGCTAGATACGAATTCAGATTATGGGCAGCGCACTACTTGCAGAAGTATTTTGGGCTGAGACCCGACTGCCTTTGGACCCTGCAAGGTATTCAACTCAAGGAGGCCATCAATGGGTAAGTGGCCGCGATGTAATCAACTGATTGTATTACTGACTCTGCCTTTCATCCTCATGACTTCAGATGCCTATTGCGGTTATGATGAGGGTGTATCGGCTTACAAAAAAGGCGACTACAAAACAGCCTATGAGGAATTCAAGTCGTTGGCCGAGCAAGGGGAGGCCAGGGCGCAATCTTATCTTGGATCGATGTATCTCGCTGGTGAAGGCATGCCGAGAAGCTACATCGAAGCTGTTAAGTGGTTCCGTAAGGCAGTTGAGCCTCGGGGATGGCTAGGGATTGAGATGAGGACCATCACGCCAGATATTGCACAGATTCTTGGCAACGATGGGGCAAAGGGCGTGATTGTAGCAAACGTACTTCCTAACGGACCCGCTGAAAGAGGCGGAATCCGGAGGGGAGACATCGTTAGGAGGATCAACGAGAAGCAAGTCGAAAACCCCGACCAACTATTACTCTCAATGGCTACGTTGATCCCTGGGACACCGGTAACTGTTGATGTGATGCGTGAAGGCAAGCTTGAATCCTTCAACTTCAGTATCGGAGAATTCTCCCTAGCTGCTGCTCAGTTCGGTCTCGCATCCATGTACTTCAACGGATGGGGTGTGCCGAAGGATTATTCCGAGGCTATGAAATGGTTCCAAAAAGCGGCGGATCAGGGGGACGCTGAAGCTCAAGTCAATCTTGGCGGGATGTACTTCAACGGACAAGGTGTGAAGCAGGATTACGCTGAAGCTGTGAAATGGTTCCAGAAAGCGGCGGAACAGGGTGACACTTATGCACAAAACAATCTCGGGGTGATGTACTCCAAAGGCCAAGGGGTGCAGCAGGATTATGCTGAAGCCATGAAGTGGTTCCAGTATGCGGCGGAGAAGGGGTATGCTGAAGGGCAATTCAACCTGGGAGTGATGTACTTCAACGGCCATGGCGTGCCGAAGGATTACTCTGAAGCTGTGACATGGCTCCAGAAGGCGGCGGAGAAGGGACATGTTGAAGCTCAGAATAAGTTAAGAGAATTGTCTGCTTCTGGCTCAACACCCAATGGCAATGCTCCGCCGGGCATGGCAAGCGCGGGTAACTTTAAAAAATTCCAAGACACCATGAAGGATCAAAGGTTCACATATCAGAAAGCCTTGGACTTCAACGAATTCCTGACATATCAAAAGGGAAGCAAGAAGCCACCTACCATCATGATCTCAGTGCGAAATTGCAAAGGTTATTGCTGTGAAGGGCTTATAGTCGCACAACCCATGTCGGATACAGAATTGGCGGGATATGTCGGCATTGTTTACACATACCTTCAAGACACGCTTCGGTCATTGGACAGAGACTTTGTTGATTTAGTACAAATTTCGGCAGCCAGGCGGGTTCGCCTTATTGTAGATCAGGTTATGACTAACCTCGAACAATCCAATCGCACCGAGTTTGCCTTCGATCACCTCAACGTAAGAGGTGAATGCCATCCGGTTGCCAAGAAAGACTATAGGGCGGGGAAACGACCTTCACTGATGATAAAGCTCTGGATTCCATAAGTCAAAGTAACGTCACAAACCCCCATAGCCAAAAGGAGAAGGAAAATGAAATCCTTTCTTTGGTGTTTAATATATGCCTTAATCTTCTGTCAAGTGCCAGTCTTATGTCTGGCGGACGAAGATCCGTACGAGGCTATGATGAACTTCATTTCGATATCACACAAGGAAATTTCGGCAAATAGGTGCATCGTAAAAGCTGTTGCAAACTTTGAAGGCTATCCGAGGTATCTCCCGGTCTTTCGTGAAGCATGGCTGAACCGAGACTTCTTTGTTGACTTCTATAAGCAAAGGCGGAAGCAGGTGTTATTGTATACAGTATTGAAGCGCTACGCGGAAGTGATCACGGAGGGCATTTATTCGGGTGCAGCAAATGAGCGGCCAAACAAATGCAGTTTCGAAATCAACATACAGGCTCCAGATCTGTACGGTCGAATCCAGCAACTTCCTGCAATATCGTGGAAGTTCACCAAGCAGCAAGCCGATCAGATCAATTGGGAAAAATTTGATCCGAGAGACTTCTCTAAAATTGCGATCAATTACACGATCGCACCGGGGATGAAAGCGTGGATCTCGGACGAACCAGACATGGCCAACCAAGCCCAACCACTGGCCAGCGAATCGATAGCGGGATGCGATGAAAGCTTTGTGAGGGCCAATGCCATATTCATTCGAGCGACAGCAACTTACTGCAAGAAGAACTATATGGACGGTCCAGCCGGGTTACACGCGCTGGCGATGACTAGACAGTGCATAAATTTGGGAAAATCAGAGCTTGAATCGATTTCTAGGTCAGCAATGGAAGAGTTAGACAGGGTGGTAAACCAGCGTGGAAAAACTGCCGCCTGTCAATGGGTAGACCGCATCGAACAGGAAGTGATGAGGTCGGCCACAAAATGAGGTCGAAACCAGTCGGCAGAGAATATCATAGTGGAGAAGCTTGCCCTAAGTGAAGGAATTCTGACCTGGAATCGCGTAAAAGCCTCTTCGGCAAAGGAGGTGGAGAAATGACTGCCAAGGTCACAGTAGCATTAACTATTGCGCTCCTCTTGCTGGCTTTTCGTCCAGGAAAAGCCCTGGCCGGTGGAGATATAACCTATCAAGGCCCATACGGGATCTGTAAAGTGTTTGGCGGGGACATCACTGACAGCAACAATCTTTTCTTCTACAAGCGCAACATGTGGGTCAGACTGCACATGATGATTCGCTTCCGAGACAAGGCCTCTGCCAGCAAATTCTGCAAGGACACGGGCGGTTGCGTGAACTGGAGAGGTTCCGGACTGCCGGCATCAGTATCCATATCCTTTCCGGGCATGAACAATCCTTACCAGGAGCATATGACGATATTCACATTCATCGATGATGACGGGGACGAAGTGGGCCGCACAGGGAAATTCATAGAGATGCGGAAAAGCGATTTGCCCCCGGCAGTGAAAGACGCCTTTGAAAACGAAATCCGTCTCCACCCAGGCCGGGCCGACAAGCTCCCGTATTGAAACTTACGATAGGAGAAACGCCATGAGACGCATTTTCTTTATCATCTTCTTGTTATTAGTCCTTGGATTGGCTAGCCAGGCTATGGCCAACACCCTTACCGGCAAAGCTGAGTGGGGTAGCGGTACTGTGCGGGTAACTATCGAGGAGAACCTCCGCAAGCAGATCGATACTATCGAACTGCATACTGTGTACGTACCCCCTGGGAATCGCCATCCGAAACCCATGCACGGGCTGGTGGTACAGTTCTCCGAGGCACCACACGGTCCAGTCCGCATTGAGCTGTTCAGCAAGGGCAAGAAGGTCAAGCTGACCGACACCAAATTCGAGCACAATGGTGGTGGCATGACAGCCGCCACTGCCTCCCTGACTCCTTGGGACCACGCGAAAGTTTCCTTTGGCGTGGACACCGAGACGGGAACCATGGATTCCAATGGCGTGATTGGACCCAATGAAATAAGACACAGACTCACCAATGATGCTTTGATCAATTTGGATGCAGCAAGAAGGCAAAGCGAGGCGGAAAAGCGAAAGTCGATGTTTGGCGAGTAATTTTTAGCAGCGCCTATCTTGGGCCATGTTATTTGATAAGCGCAACGTCCCGCGAAATCCCTACGACTACGTGATAAAACGATGTTCGATGCCCTCTTTGGGGGGACTAGGAATCAGTAAAAGGTTTGCGACAACACCGACGCACAAAGGAAAAAGGCAAAATGTCTGCGGCCAAACTGCGGAAAAACCCCAAGCAAGCATTTCTGGATAAACATCAGAAATGCTATTTCTGTGGTGGAGTTGCCACAACCATCGATCATGTTCCTCCGCGGGCATGCTTCCCGGACGGGTATACACCGGAGAGTTTCGAATCACCGGCTTGTAAAGACTGCAACCAAGGCACCGATAAGGAAGACCAGATTTTCGGCTTATATGCAATGCTGTTAGATTTCGATGAATCGAAGACTCGGCAGGAAGAAAACGCGAAGAAGATAAACAAACTGAGGCAAGGGATTGCAAATAACTATCCAGAAGCTCTGCCTGATGAAGCGAGAGCATATCCGGTGAACCGAGTGGGGCGTATTATCACGCCTAAAGCAGTGGCAATCGCAATGCCCACACCGTCTCCCCTGAAAATTGCGATTGAGGTGATGGGCAAAAAGCTGACCCATGCTCTGTACTATCGTGAAACCGGGAGGATTTTGACACCAGAGCATCAATTTTTCAGTTCTGCATATCAGCCCCAACGCCGAGAAACTCAGGAATTGACTGCGTTTCTAACGTCGATTTTGCCAGACCAAACTGTGGGCATACGCAGGAATATCAAGCCGTATGGAGACCGATTCAGATATAGCTCTGGCTGCAAGGCACAAGAGGATTTCTTTTCGTTCGCAGCCCAGTTCGGTCGCGGCATTATTTTGTGGGGAATTGTATGTGGCTCCGGGATCGAGAAACCTAGCAGTGGCCCTCTAAGTTCTGCGTCATGGCTAAAGAGGGGCATGCGGACCTGGCTCAACTGCGGGTGCGACTTTGTGATTGCCCACCAACACTTCACCGAGACTAAGGCGTTGCCCTTTACGTGCGACGCGGACGCTGCGGCCCTTTGTCACATCAACAAGTCAGTCAAGGTTTCTTACAGTGAAGTGATCCGGCATTATCCCCAGCAGGCAAGCCTCCCGCCCAAAATCAGCACTCTTGAGTGCATTTCCCAATGCTTCTAAAAGCTGTTCCTTGCTGATTGATTCGATATTCTGACTGAAATAAGTGTATATAGGGTCCATAGCCATCGCTTTTTCAATGATGGGCGGCCCGGAGATAGCGCCGCCCATTTTTCTCGCCTTCTGTTCTACGTATGAATATCCGTGATCAGAATCGCGTTTGGTTCC
Source organism: Syntrophobacteraceae bacterium (assembly GCA_003165235.1). Lineage (GTDB taxonomy): Bacteria > Desulfobacterota > Syntrophobacteria > Syntrophobacterales > Syntrophobacteraceae > SbD1. The sequence continues at coordinate 1,572 of PLSV01000413.1, read as the reverse complement.
TCACACCGAGTCAGGTCAAAGGCTCGGTATTCATAGGGGCTGACAATACACCATCGTGTGAATGGAACGTGATCGCAGTTTCGAAGCGCCTCGAACATAAGGACCATCTTCCTGCGATCATATTCTTTCATTCCTGACTCATCGGGAATTTCACCCAACCAGGCGGGCTTGCCCTGAAGGGAGGAATAATGCTCCGAAAGCGACGCTGGGACTTGTCTGAAAATCTCAGAGAGTAGATCATCAATCGTGAGCCCGTCTATTTTCTGGTTGCCTTCGTTCCCGCTGTCACCTAAAGTCCAGGTCCTGGCGCCAAAGAGCTTGAAATCCACAGCAACGCACTGGAGCGCATATCGGCGGACAGCGAGCCACCGATTTTCGTTTGAAAGGTCGGCAAAACCTCCGGGTTCGGATTTCGGCCATATCAAGTAGCTTCCATCTTTGAAGAAAACCGCCACGTGGTGAAAGTAGTTGTTTTCGTCCAGGCGGTTACCAAATCTATCGGAAAACTTCTCTGATATGAACTCTAGTCGCTCGTCTTCATCCCCCAGGAAAGCGTCGGCATCGAGTGCCATCAGAAATGAAAAGTTGGAATGGGACATCGAAAACTCCTTTGAGGCCTAAGTGAGCAGAAATGCAGCCGGGTCTTTCTATTTCTCCGATTCGAAGTTGACCTCTGCGACCGTCAAGCAGCCTTGAAATTCTATTTCTTGCTGACGGCATAAGTGCATGATGTCGGTGAGCAGGTCGCTTATTTTGGAAACAAGGTCGTCTTCTTCCCCTGGATATGCTGCTTCCAATGCCGTTATTGCGCGGTTGATCCTCATTTCATTATCCAAAGCCACTCCTCCTGAACATGAGTAATTCCTTTGTGATGAATACCGCCCCCGGATCGAAGCTCTCTCAGTTGGATTCTCAGCCGGCTCGCCTGAGTAGGTTATTTGATATTGGCTAAAGACAGAAGCCCCCGAGAAATGGGTTTGTCAACAGGCAAACGGCTGGATTCAGGTGCTTTCACCACTTTAGCCAATCAGTTTTCGGAGACAGCAATACCCCCGCCTTGCCGAAATTCTGGGAACAGCGGATGTGTGGCGACAATAAGGTTTGTAATAGCTAAAGCAGACTTGATGTCTTCAGTATTCTCGAGAGTGATTCGCTGGAGGATGAAGGCAAAAACAGTTGGACTTCCAATGGGGTAGCGTTCGCCGGGCATGTTCAGCATCATCGGGGAGCGCTCGCCGCTGGCCGCAATGTTGCAGTTGAAAGGCTTGAGGAAATCGATGAGCATTTGTGCAGTGGCCGCTCCTAAAATAGCGCCCTCAGCATCAGGCAGTTTCATCTGCCAATCCAATTCCCTCCGAAGTTTCAGGTCTATTCCGGTTTCCATGGCTATGACGAATTCATCGGGACTCATTTTCTGCTCAGCGGGGATGGGTTCTTGCCAACTGAAGTAAAGTGGAGCAAATTTATTGACTCGCTCAATGAGTTGGATAAGAGCTTGCTCGCCGACAGAGGTGACATAGTCCATCATCATGCCCAGGACGTTGAGACTGTCAACAGGAAGCTTTTGGTTGG
>PLSV01000260.1 GCA_003165235.1 Syntrophobacteraceae bacterium | reverse complement strand
TTAAAGTTTATGAAATACCCGAAGTCGGGCCATCAGCCCTTGGCAAGGCTGTGGTGAATCTTCTTCCCCTTCAGCCGGGCGAAAAGATACAAACCATTCTGCCGGTGAGTGAGTTCTCACCCGGCCACTTTGCTGTAATGGCCACAAAGAACGGCGTCATAAAGAAAAGCGATCTCTCCGCCTATGCCAACCCTCGCTCAAACGGCATCCGGGCGATCAATATGGACGACGATGACGAGCTTATTTCGGTGGTGATCACCGACGGTCAACGCGATCTTTTCCTCATGAGCCGTAAGGGCAAGTGTATCCGGGTAAAAGAAGATGAGTTTCGTCCGCTTGGACGCGTAAGCCGCGGCATCCGGGGAATGAACGTAAAAGGCACAGAACTGGTAGGCATGGATGTGATCGATCCACAGAAGTGCATGCTTGTGGTTACGGAAAAGGGATTCGGAAAGCGCACGCCCGAGGAAAGCTACCGACCTCAGGGCCGAGGGGGGCAGGGAGTGCTCAATATCAGGGTGACCGAACGAAATGGACAGGTGATCGGTTTTCGCCAGGTTGGAGAAGACAATGGAATCATGCTGATCACCGACGGGGGCCGCCTCATAAGAATGCCTGTTTCCCAGATAAGCAAAATCGGGAGGGTAACGCAGGGAGTCAAACTGATCGGCCTTGCCGAAGGCGAGAGAGTGGTTGACCTGACCGTACTCGACCAGACGGAAGATACCCAGGAAGACACAAGAGAGGAAGAGTAGAATTGCTTAGAGATATCGGGCCGGTAGGTGTAATCGGAGCTGGAAGCTGGGGGACCAGCCTCGCCCATGTGCTTGCCGCCAAAGGTTTGAAAGTCAATCTCTGGGTCTTTGAAGAAGAGCTGTGCGAGAGAATCCGCAGGACGGCTGAAAACAGTATCTATCTTCCCGGCCACCGCCTTCATCAAGGCGTGTGCGCCAACAGTTCGCTGGAGGAAGTGGCGGGGGCAAGCCGATTGCTCATCATGGTCGTTCCTTCCCACGTCTATCGCGGGGTCGTCATGCTGATGCTGCCCAGCTTGCGCCAGGACGCCATAGTCGTTAACGCAACCAAAGGCATAGAGGCTGACACCCTTCTGACAATGTCCGGCATCTGGAAAGAACTCCTGCCGAAGCAAAACCGAATACAACTGCTCTGCCTCTCCGGACCCTCCTTCGCCCGTGAAGTGCTACAGGGCATTCCTACTGCTGTAACGCTGGCAGGTCAAAACCTGGCAATAACCAGGCAAGTCCAGCAGGTGCTCTCGACCTCCAGGTTCCGCATCTATACCAGCCTCGATGTTACAGGGGTGGAAGTGGCCGGAGCTTCAAAAAACGTCATAGCTCTTGCGGCGGGCGCCTGCGACGGCCTCTCCTTTGGATACAATGCCAGGGCCGCTCTCATTACGCGCGGCCTGGCCGAAATGTCAAGGCTTGGCGTCAGCATGGGCGCTCACCCCCTCACCTTCTCCGGTCTGGCCGGAATAGGAGACCTGCTGCTCACCTGTACCGGCGATCTGAGCCGAAACCGCACGGTCGGAATGCAACTCGGGCAGGGCAAGAAGCTCAGTGAAATCCTTGGCGGAATGCGCCAGGTAGCCGAAGGGGTCATCACCGCCAAATCGATCCACTCGCTAGCCGGGAAAATGCACGTGGAGATGCCTATAAGCGAGCAGGTCTATCGCGTGCTCTACGAGGACAAAGATCCGTTGCTCGTTGTCAGTGAGTTGATGGACCGTGATCTCAAGCACGAGATGGAATATGACCCGGAAATTAGCGTCGTAAATGACCAAATCCGTTAGTTCCCGTCCGTAAAGGCCTCCATTCAAATTGGAAATTTCAGGCTAAGAGGCTATGAAATGAGCGATAGAGAAAATCTGATGAGTGACGCTTTTCAAGTTTTCATGCAGGAAGCGCCACAGCATGCCGAGGCATGGATGACTGCAGTCCGGAATCTTGGCGACTCAAGCGCCCTGGATAGGAAAACGGAAAGTCTTGCATATCTGGCGGTCTTGTCGGCATTGCGTCTTGAGAGCGGCATTCCATTCCATGTAGCGATTGCAAAAGAGGCCGGGGCGTCCCGGGATGAGGTGATCAGTGCGATACTGGTCGGCTTGCCGGCGGCAGGCAATGTCGTTATGCGGGCTTTGCCCGTCGCCATTCAAGCTTACGACTCGCCTAAGGCCTATCCATAGATTTTGTCTGCGATAGTGAACCGGTATTCTTTTCGGTGTGGAAGGCCAGAGAAATAACGGTAAATGACAGAGCAGCGCTATCGCAGAACCGACTCCCCGCGGCGCCCAACTAATAAGTAAGGAGAAACGACTTGCTGGAACTGATGAAATTGCTCGGGTTCAGTCTGCTGGGTATTGGGGCCGGGGTGAGCTTTGTCATTCAGCAGGCGCTGAACGCGGACCTGCGAGGCTGTCTTGGATCGGCTTCATGGGCGGCATTCATCAGCTATTTCGGCGGAGTGATCACCATGCTTGTCGTGCTGCTGGTCATGCGGGAGCCATGGCTGTATGCCGCATCAGTCACCGGAAGCTCATGGTGGTTGTGGACCGGGGGATTTTTCGGGGCCATTTATATTGTAGTTGCTGTTGTTCTGCTGCCAAGGCTTGGCGCAGCTACCGTCGTGGCGCTGATCGTCACCGGGCAGATGCTATCTTCCCTGGCTTTTGACCAGTTCGGTCTATTGGGGATTATCCAGCACCCGGTCAGCATCCTGCGCCTTGCCGGAGCCCTGTTGCTCGTCGCAGGCGTTATCCTGATTCAATTCTGAATGCTGAGAGCCCGTTTGTGCCCGCAGCTCTTTGCCGATGTCCCATTTGTCCCGGCGCTCTTCGCGGTCATCCTTGAAGAGGATTCTTTCGTCCCTGCACGGAAATCCAGTGTTGTGCGGAGGCGTAAAAATTTTCCACGCTCCGCGACGTAGAGGTGGGTCTTCGCTTCCCGCTCCGTTATGTCTCTCTGCGTCCTTGAAAACGGACCCTGGACCAAGACTCACAGCCCCCCGTGGAACCGGCCGAATGCATGAGCGAGCATTAAAGACATGACCAGGATGCCCGCCCCCAGAGTAAGGACGTGCCGGGTCTTGCGCAGTTCGAAGTTCCCGACCCGGCACACAAGCAGATAGCCGACAGCAAGGTTTAAGAGGCCCCACAGGACATTGACCGTCGAGGACGACAACCCCACACCGGGCGGGGTCGCGAAGGGACTCTGGAAGGCATGGCCCGAGATCCCATTGCCGAGATGGGGCAGCGCGTTCGCGAGGAAGGCGCCCCCGAAGAAGTACGCCAAGTAGTGGCGCCAGCGCATGATTGTCTCCATAGTAGTAAAACCTTAAATCTTCCATGTCCCCGACAGGGAGACAGCCAGGTTAGAAACACCACTCCCTCAGCTTCTTGAGCATCGGATAATTGGTGAGGTCGTGGTGGATGGGGGTTACGGAAATGTATCCCAATGCGAGTGCACGAGAGTCCGCATAGGGGTCTTCGTCCTGCTGGACAGATTCGTTTGTGAGCCAGTAGTAGACGTGATTTCGCGGATCTACCCGGCGGTCGTACTTTTCCAGGCACTTGAGAGTGCCCTGCCTGGTTACGCGTACGCCGCAAATTTTGTCCGTCGGCAGGTCCGGGATGTTGACATTGAGACATACGCCGGGCGGCAATCCCTCTTTTCCAACCATGGCGACGAGTTTTAGAATGAATTCTGTCGCGGCGCTGAAACTGGCCGGCTTAAAGGAATCGATTGAGACGGCTATTGACGGAATACCGAGAACGGCCGCTTCGGTGGCCGCTGAAACAGTGCCCGAATAGATTACGTTTACTCCCACGTTCGCTCCGAGGTTGATTCCCGATACAACAATCCCCGGGGGCGGGTCCATCAGCTCGCTTATCGCGATTTTTACACAGTCGGCGGGCGTCCCCTTCAAGGCATACCCAAAAAAATGGCCATTTCGGTTCACCATGTTGACGCGCAGAGGATCGAGCCAGGTGATCGCGTGCCCCACGGCGCTCTGTTCGGTTTCCGGCGCCACTATGGTTACTTCGTGCTCCACAGACAACGCCAGGAAAAGGACCTCTATTCCTTTCGAGAACACTCCATCGTCGTTAGTCAGAAGAATCTTCATAATTCTCAAGTTCCGCCTTCGTTCTGAGTGCGTCCCTGGCAGATTCGACGCCGAGTTCCAGGGCTTTCCTGTTGAAATTTTCGGTCCCGCGGGGAATCAAGCTCATGACCGCCGCCTCCAGGCTGCTCAGAGAGACAGCCCCGGAAAGGGTCGCAAGGGCGCCAAGGGCTATAATGTTCGCCCCTATTTCTTTCCCCAGCTTTTCGCGGGCTATCCGCGTAAAAGGAATCCCGATGGCCCGAGTAGTGGGAAGCTGCGTGACGAATGTCGAATCAACTATAAGCATTCCTGCCGGTTTAAGGTCGAAAAAATAAGCGTCGCATGATTTCTGATTCATGGCCAGCAGCAGGTCAGGTTTTATGGCCTTCGGGTAGTCGATTTCCCTGTCGCTTATCACTACTTCCGCCTTGCTTGCCCCTCCACGAGCCTCCGGGCCGTAGTTCTGGGTTTGGCAGACGTATTTCCCGTCAATGTATACCGGCCGCCTCGGCAAGGACGACTCCAGCGAAAATCACACCCTGCCCTCCGGAGCCGCTCAGGCGTATTTCATATCTTTCCATTGGGTTTCTCCCGTCCCGACACCATGGCTCGGGCCGCCTCCCGCACCTTGTCATATTCCTGGGTATAAACCGGCAGGTCCCGGCCGGCCAGAATACCGACAGTGAATTTTCCCCGGAACTGCTCCTGGGTCATCTCTTTGGCTTTTTCCACCTGGACGGCGGCTTCCTTCTGCCAGCGGAGCATTTCCACCGCGCCTGCATCACGTCGCCCTGGCTGACTCTGGTGGGCAGTCCCGTGCTCGGACCTCCGCGCATCACGTTAACGATTACGCATGGGACCTCGGCCACGCAGGCAAATCCTAGGTTCTCCTGCATCAAAGAAAAGCCCGGGCCGCTCGTCGCGGTCATCGACTTCACCCCGGCAAGGGAGGCCCCGATAACCGTGCCCAAGCTTGCGATCTCATCCTCCATCTGGATGAAGGCGCCATCGACAGTGGGCAGCCTGTACGACATCACCTCGCTGATTTCGGTGGCCGGCGTTATGGGATATCCGGCAAAGAAACGGCAGCCAGCGGCCAGTGCGCCCTCTACTATGGCCTCGTTGCCCTGGAGAAGGAGCCGGCGTCCAGGAGGCCTTTTTGTCATACATCCTCCGTTCCGGCTTTTTCATCTCTTTGATGCACGCTTATGGCAAAATCCGGCCAGTGCAGCTCGCACCACCCGCACCCGGTGCACCGGTCTGAATCGACCTTGGCCGGGACGCCATCATCGTCGAGCGTAATGCATCCTCGCGGGCAGAAAGCAGCGCAGATGCCGCAGAATTTGCACCAGTCGCGAAAGATATCTATCTCGAAGCGCTTGCTGTTCTTTGGTTTCGGGCTTCCGGCCGTAACCCGTTTTCTTTTTTCGGATTGGTTGGAGCCCCCGCTTTTGCTCCGCAGGGCCAAATTACGCTTCTTTTGATCGCTTTCCATATTGCCATCGAAATATAAATACTTGTAAGGCCATATTTATAGACGATAATCGCTTTCTTGAATATATGAATTCAGACTCTGTTATTTGACTTTCCTTTTCGGAATCTCTATTTTGGGTGCATCTCATATCCAACCTCCGCCTAAGAGAAAGGGCAAGATATGAAAAGAACTCAAAGGCATTTGGTGATCATTGCCGCAATCCTTTTACTTGCTTCCTGCGCTTCCGGCCCGCAGGTTATCACTCTGAAACCTCTCCAGGCCGGCGAGGCGAGGCTGACGGATATCCAGATGCCGGAATATGTGCACGAAGATCTGGCTTATGACGTAATTCTGGCAATCGATTCCGCTGAAACGCCACAGATCAGGAGGGTCTGCTTTCGGTGGTTGACCGAGGAGATTTCCTCCTATTCGCCGTCTCTTTACTGCTATGCGATGAACGGAACTTTTGGTTCCGGTGGCCCTTGCTCCCAATGGACCTCCACGCCAACTCCGGGTTCCTCTCCGTTCTGCGCCAATACCTCAGACATCAATACGGCCGTCCCTGGAAGGGTGATTGTCAGAATTTGGCCGATCGATCTCAAAACGAGCTACAACATGCTCGAAGGCCAGGTTGAGTATGAATCGAACGGGGAGCTGCGCTTGACCAACGCGGTCAGGACACGAGTGAATGTCGAGAAGTAGAAAATCGCTGTTTTCTACGCCCGGCGCTAAAACCCGTCAAGCCTTCCCGGGATCAAGTCCGGGGCAGGTATTTCTCAAGCTCCCTCCAATCCCATGGAAGACAGCTTTTATCTTCTAACGCCGGCCAGGGCCAACCGCAGGGCAGCGGGGACTCGAACCGGATCTTTTCGCCTCGCACAGGATGGTTGACTATAAGCTCTTTGGCAAAGAGAGCAATCTGCTTTTGGGGAAGCGGAGCGGGCGCGCCGTAGCGCAGGTCTCCCACAACCGGGTGGCCCATGTGGGCGAACTGAGCGCGTATCTGATGCCGGCGACCGGTCTGGAGCTTTATTCGCACAAACGTGCGGCCTTGCGCGAAATCCAGCACCGTGAACGAGAGCCTGGCCTCCTGAGCGCCAGTGGTTTTCCCGGCGACCACCAGGCTCGACCGGTTTTCCCTTCTTTCTATGAAATCGACCAGACTCCCGGATTTTTTCTTTAATTCTCCCTCCAATACCGCTAGATAATATTTTTCCGCCGTCCCCGTGCGGAATTGCTCGCTGATCCTTGCGGCGGCCTTGGAAGTGCGACAGAAAAGGATGACTCCGGCAACCGGTCTGTCAAGGCGGTGAACCATCCCGAGAAAAACCCGGCCCGGCTTTTTATAGACATCCTTGAGCCAGAGCTTGCCGAGTTCGAGCAGTGAGATTTCTTCGGTCTCGTCGGCCTGAACCAGGAGACCGGCCGGCTTGTAGATAGCAAGCAGGTGATTGTCCCGGTAGAAGATCGGCCACGATGGATGGAAGAAGTAGTCGCCGTTCATAGCGGTGTCGGCCTGTGTGTTCTTCGATGACTCCAGGGTGAGGAATGAAAGGAGCTGATTTGCCCGCAAAGCCGCCACACAGTCACGGCGCTGAACCCGATGCCGGGCAATTTTCAAAAATCCTGCGCGCCTCGGGTATTTCTTTGTCGCCACCCCAGACAGGGCAGCTATGGAAATATCACCAGTTGCTGAGGCAATACAACAAGGAACTGAACCTCACCCGCGTACGCAATTTTCAGAGCATGGTTCGGAAGCTATATATCGATTCGATCATGCCCGGCCGTATCATCGGCCTGCCCTCGCCACTCATGGACCTTGGCAGCGGCGCCGGGATGCCTGGAATACCTCTTAAAATCGCAAATCCCCAAATAGAGATCATCCTGGCTGAAAGCAGGCGCAACCGGGTCGAGTTCATAGAAACAGTTCTCGGAGAACTGGGCCTAAAAAAGATAAGCATCCATGGACACAGCGTAAGCGCCTCCACTGAGGCACCCGTAAACGGCATAATAACCCGGGCCGTGGAAACGATTCCCAAGACCCTTCAAAGAATCGCCGGATCGCTTGACAAGGGCGGGTTGGCGATTTTCATGAAAGGTCCGCAATGCGAAGAGGAAATAGAAGAGGCGCTCGATCGATTTGGCCGCTGTTACCGGCTAATCGGAGACCATCATTACCGCTTGCCGAATTCCTCCGACGAACGCAGGCTCGTTGTATTCCAACGGCTGGATTCATCGCCCCGGGCCAGGAAGGCTGAGCTCGCAAAGGAAAATCTGGTGAAAATTATCGAGAGCGAAACCAACGAAACCTTCAGAAACCTGAAAAAACTCCTTGCGCCCCGAGGTATACGCAAGCAGCTACAGGCGCTCGTTTTCGGACAAAAACAGGTATCAGAAATGCTTGCCCGGCTTCCCGAAAAGTGCGCCGCATGGATCAGCCGCGCAGACCGAAACCCGCCACCGGACGGTTCGCCCCCGCATATGATGTGGTGGCGACTCGCTCCCCCTCTTTATGAAATACTTGATCTTTTCGGGACTTCCCACCCGATATTGCTGGTGAAACTCGACGAGATGCCGAAGTGGAGACCGTCCGAAGGCCTTCCAGAAGGGTGTACGCTCTTTGTCCCGTTTCAGGACCCGGAGAACGTGGGGGCGGTAATCCGGTCGGCCGTAGCGTTCGGCGCTGCCGGGATCGTAATGCTGGCCGAGGCGGCGAACCCCTTTCATCCAAAATCTGTAAGGGCATCGGGGGGAGCGGTCTTCAGGGCCAACCTGCTTGAAGGGCCTTCCATACAGGATTTGCCGGACGACCTGCCGGTCGTGCCGCTTTCAAAGGAGGGCGAGAGAATTTCGGATTTCAAATTTCCTGCAAAGTTTGGGCTGCTTCCAGGGATTGAAGGACCGGGGCTGCCGGACAGGTTCCGAAAGGCAGGAGTTTCCATTCCCATTTCCAGGCAGGTGGAATCGCTCAACGCGGCAGTCGCCACCGCTGTAGCCCTGTTTGTATGGGCTGAGCAACATAAGCCGCCGCTTTAGAACAGAACGGCAGGCAGAAAATCCTGATGGAGATTCTCGCTGAAAATACAGCGCAAATACAGGAGCTTATCCAACAACCTATTGATTTAATTGATAATTATAATTTAATTTATCGCAATAACAGGTAAAAATGGGACATTGGGCAGGGAGCGGACGGAGGACGGAAGACGGAATCTGTCCTCTGTTGAGCAGGGAGCAAGGAGAAGGGAGAAGGGAGAAGCGAAATCAATTCTCAGGGTCCCAAAAATGCGATCACATTTAGTTTTCAAAGAACCAGGATTCGCAGGGAGCGGACGGGGGACGGAATCTGTCCTCTGTCCTCTGTCCTCTGTTGAGCAGGGAGCGTCATTTCAGTAGATCAATATTATACCATGAAACGTCTTGCTTTGCAAAAGGGCCTTCTGCGCAAGTCCTCATATTTACTATCTTTTTGATTGCGACTATCTACATTGCAAAAAGTCCGGGCCAGAGATCGTCAAGAATATAGGAGAAAGAGCCGCTGGCTGGAACCACGAAAGAATCCCTATGATCTATTATCACCGGGACTCGTCGAAACATCAGTTTGTTGCCAGCCGCCGCCTAAAGCCTTGTAGAGACCGACCAGGTTTACGAGCACTTGAGTTTCGCTCAAGGCAAGGCTGTTCTCAACATCCCTCAATTGCCTTTCAGCGTCGAGAACAGTGAGAAAATCCTTGATGCCCGTCTCGAACCGCTCCCTGGCCAGTTCCACTGCCCTCGATTGCGATTGGACTGACAGTGCGAGCTGCTCCCTTTCAACCTGATGTTCGGCATAGCCCACAAGTGAGGTCTCAACCTCTTGCAAAGCCGTCAGCACCGCTTGCCGATACCGGGCCAGCGCCTCATCCCGCCGGGCTTCGGTGGCGGCGATGTTAGAGCGTATCCTGCCTCCCTGAAAGACCGGCCACGAGACCGTCGGCCCCACAGACCAGGCAAAACCGTTGGCGCGAAAGAGGTCAATAAATTTCGAGCTTTGAGGATCCGCTGCGCCTGTGAGATAAAAGCGCGGGTAGAGGTCGGCCGTCGATGCGCCGATGTCCGCAGTGGCGGCGCGCAGATCGTTTTCCGCCCGCCTGAGGTCAGGCCTTCGCAGCAGGAGGTCCGAAGGCAACCCCACGGGTACGATGTCAGGGGGGTTGGGGATGGGGGACGTCGTCAGCAGTTCGTTCAAAAGCGAAGTCGGAGGTTGTCCCGTGAGGACCGCCAGCCGATAGGCGCTTCCGCGAATCGAGGCTTCCAGCGGCGGAATGCTTCCCCGTGTTCGCTCTAGCTGCGCTTTGGCCTGCTCCACTTCGAGGTCGGAGGTTATTTTTGAGTCTTGCCTGATCTTTACAAGACAGAGGGTTTCCTCCTGAATGCCCCTGTTTTTTTCCGCTATGCCCAACTGGCGCTGGGCGCCCCGCAGTTCTACGTAATTTCGGGCAATTTCGGCGATCACCGAGATCGTTACATCGCGATAGTTCTCGATGCTCGACTGGGCACGAGCCGTAGCGGCCTGCACCTCCCGCCGCCTTCCGCCGAATATGTCTATTTCCCAGCTCGCGTCAAAACCCGCCTGGAAAAGATTCTGCTCGAAGTTTACCTCACTTATCAATTTCTGGGGTAACTCGCTGATGATGCCTGCGGTGCTGCTTGTCAGAGATCGGTTGTAGAGGGCGCTGCCACTCACCTGCGGCAGCAGACTGGCCACCGCAACTCCACGGAGCGCCCTCGCCTCGCAAACGCGCGCCTGGGCCTCCTTTATGTTCTGATTTCCGGATATCCCTTTTTCGATGTAGTTTACGAGCTGTGGATCGTTAAGGCTCCGCCACCAGCGAACATCCTCCGGCTGCAGCGCAACGGCGCCTTTTACTGTCTGCCAGCCGTTCCGCTGCGGGACAGGCTGGCGGCTGTATTCCGGTCCAACCATGCAGCCCTGAATCAGCACAGATATAATCAGCGGCCAAACGGACCTCGTAATTCTCTCAAGCCGATTTCTCATGCGCTGCCTCCCTGCTTGATATTGCGCGCCACGGCCTGGAGCCCCGCAACGGTGAACCGCCAGATATGCCGGGCCATTTTGTCAATGCCTTCGCCTCTTAGATCGAGATCGGGATAGAGCAGTTCGATTACGTCTCTGTTCTGGAAAACGAACACAAATTGAGCAACCGTGCTCAAACTCCCGCGGATTATGGCCTCGTGGTCCACCGGGAGGTCCATCAACCTTGCGAGGACGCTGCGAAACAACCGCGCGGTGGGGCGGATCTGAAGCTCAACCAGTTCAGCGAGCGCCTCAGTGTGGGACGCCATCTCGCGCATAATTACCCTGACGACCCATTCGGCCGGCGATGGATCGAGCATCGAATGAAGAAGGACGGCAAAAAACCCCTTCAACCTTTCTTCCGGGGCGTGGATGTCTTCGGCCACAGCCTGGAGCGCGCCGAAGTTCGCCAAACGGCGGTGGGCCTCTCGCAAAACTTCCACGTAGAGATGTTTCTTCCCGCCAAAGTAGTAATTGACTGCGGCGGAGTTGACGCGGGCAAGGTCGCAAATCTCCCGCGCTGTTGCACGCTCGAAACCCTTTTCGGAGAATACGATGCCCGCAGCTTCGAGAAGCCGGCCGCGTGTCCGATGGTCCTCGCTTTTGAAAATCCCGATGCTTGTCAGGTCTTTGTCATTTTCTGCCATGGCAGCAAGATATAGCACCGAGAGAAGAGTGTTGTCAAATATAAATTTCAAGTTCAAATTTTAATTTGACACCCATCACCCCTTCCCGCTATATTGGTTGACCGGAGGAAATCGAAAATGAAAAGGGCCGTAACACTCATATTGCTCGTAGTGGTGATAGCAGGCGCCGCCGTCTACTGGTGGGCGCGTCACTTTGCCGGGACACCGCCGAACGAGCTCCAGTTGTATGGGAATCTGGATCTCCGTCAGGTCAACCTCGCGTTCAACGGCAACGAAAGGATAGAAACCGTCCTGGTATGGGAAGGGGACCGGGTGGAGAAGGGGCAGGTCGTGGGCGCCCTGGAGATGAAGAGGCTTGAGGCAACTGCGGCGCAAGCCAAAGCCAGGGTTGAGGCGCAGCGGCATGTGGTCGAGCGCCTGGAAAACGGGTCGCGGCCCGAGGAGATCGATCAGGCCCGTGCGAACGTGAACGCCGCCAAGGCCGACCGGACGAACAGCCGGCTCAACTATGAGAGGTTAAAAAAATCTGCCGGCGGCGGCGCCACAAGCCGGCAGGACATGGATGCCGCCAAGGCTGCTTTTGAGGTCGCCGAGGCGAAGCTCCGCGTAAATCAAAAAGCGCTGGATCTTGCGGTGATCGGTCCGAGGCAAGAAGACATTGCCGAAGCGCGCGCAACACTTTTGTCTAACGAAGCCGGGTTTGCAGTGTCAAAGCAGGACCTTGCCTATGCCACTCTTGTGAGCCCTACAAACGGGGTGGTCCAGAACCGGATACTGGAACCAGGGGAAATGGCGTCGCCGCAAAGAGCTGTGCTGACCATCGCCATTACCGATCCCAAGTGGGTCCGCGTCTATGCGGAAGAGCCGGATCTTGGAAAAATCCGCATGGGAATGGCGGCCACGGTGACCACGGACAGTTTCCCCGGCAAAAAATATGATGGCTGGGTGGGATTCATCTCCCCGGTTGCCTCTTTTACTCCCAAGACGGTCGAGACTACCGAGTTGCGGACGTCGCTCGTGTACGAAGTCCGAATCTTCGTAAAAGACCCGGCCGATGAGCTGCGGTTGGGGATGCCCGCCACGGTGCGGATTCCGCTGACCGGGATAGAATCTAACAATGGTGGAAGCGCGACGGAAAACCGGGGAGGCTGATGGCCGAGCATGTACTTGGATCGGAAATACTGAGCTGCGAGGGTTTGACCAAGGAGTTCATGCATGGTCCGAAGGAAAAGATCAAAGCCCTTGACGGCGTGACGCTCCGTGTCGCCCGTGGCGCCGTCACCGGTCTGATTGGCCCCGATGGCGCGGGCAAGACCACCCTGATTCGCGTTGCAACGGGTCTTTTCGCCCCCGAAGCAGGATCCATTCACGTGCTCGGCATCGATGTCACCGCCGATCCTCAGACCGTGCAGTCCAGGGTCGGTTACATGCCGCAGAGATTCGGGCTTTACGAAGACCTGACAGTCGAGGAAAACCTGAACCTGTACGCGGACCTGCACGGGATTACGCCGGAAACCAGGTCCGAGCGCTATCCCCAGTTAATGCAGATGACCGGCCTCGGCCACTTCATGGGGCGCCTTGCAGGGCGCCTCTCCGGTGGGATGAA
>PLSV01000384.1:2480-67626 GCA_003165235.1 Syntrophobacteraceae bacterium | reverse complement strand
TCCTCCGTGGAAATCCAGGCTAGTCTAATCGGGGTACATTTTGCTAAGGAGTTGAGGAAATATTAAGACTTTCGCTTTAAATCCCCACCTGCACCACAAAAACACTGTCAGGTAATGTTAGCACATTGTGACAGCCGGCCGCTGCGACCTCAAGCCCTCGTTTTGCGTGTTCCTGGCCTTTGATACTCTGGACTGAGGGCTGAAAACTGAGGACTGAGTGGAAGAGAACCCGGATGTAGTGTCGACGGGAAGACTAAAATGAGCCTGAGCCCCACGTCCTCATCTGGGCAGTGATCTGGAAAAGCGTGCGAGCAGATTATTTCAGTTCACTGTTCACAGCTCACTGCGGTTCTCTGGCAGCCCGACCGTCGCAAACCCTGGAAACCCCGAAGACAGGTCCACTTCGACTTCCACAAGGCGCCCCGCTACCGTCCTACACAATCGACACTCCTTCAGGGGGCGGCCTTCCGCAGCCCGGCCCACCCACCCGCGCGGGGCACACCGCCGAGGGGACCCGCGAGAGCCGTTCACGTGGTAATTAGCAGTGTCGTTAACAAGTCTTATGACGAGAATCGCGTCAATGCCGAGAAGAGAGCATGTGTAGGTTTTGGCGATCACGGGATAAGGTTCGAAGAATCAAGATGCTTCATTAAATTTATCTGAAGACGGAGAATCATTCGAGGTCCAGGAAGTCACCGGGTTCGATGCCTGCCTCTCTGAGTATAGCTCGAAGGGTTCCTCCCGGCATATCGCCTGGGTGGTTAGGTACTGTGGTATAAGTGGTTGGTCTTTTGACTATACCAAATTTCATGGCTCCCGACGGCCTGACGCTCAAAGGCAAAGCCGATGGCCTTGAGCCTCCTTGCGATCTCTCTATATCGAAAGCCCGCCAGCCGTCCCATTTCATGCATTGACAATGAGGGGATAGTCGAAGGAATCACCGATGCTTAAGAGCTTAAGCTCCCCTGAACGTTCTCTTCGAGCCTCGATGAGCTTCCTGGCGACATCTCGTGCTATCTCCAATGCTTCAGTAGCTGTGCGGCCCTGAGCGACCAGCCCCGGTACGTCTTCGGAAGTCGCCAGATAGACTCCCTCCGGCTGTTTCTCGATGTGGATATTGATAATTCTTTCCATAGCACCTCACTCAACTGGTGATTACGGATTTTTGGAAGGCCATATTCCGCCCTCGCTTTGAATTCACTGAAACTATAGCACAAGAGCTGTAACCGAGAAAAGGATTAGGGTATCTCTGTTGCTAACCTAATACTCTTCTACCGGAAAGTGCTGCCGCGGCGCCTCTGGAACTGATCCCGCCAGCAGGCGCGGTGAGGAGGAGAAGCGGTTTTTCAGTTCACCGTTCACCGTTCACTGCTCACTGGGTTTGTCGGGAAGCCCGACCGTCACAAACCCCGGGAACCCGGAAAAAAGGTCCACTTCGACTTCCACAAGGCGCCCCGCTACCGTCCTGCACAATCGACACTCATTCAGGGGGCGCCTTTCCGTGCTACGCGGGGTAAACCGCCGAGGGGACCCGCGAGAGCCGTTCACGTGGTAATTAGCAGTGTCGTTAACAAGTCTTATGACTAGAATCGCGTCGATGCCGAGAAGAGAGCATGCGTAGGTTTTGGCGATCATCGGATATGACCCTCGAGATCGGGAGAAGTTTCAAAACGAGGGATATTATTGGTATAAAAGCAAAAGGATAGCAACGATACTCGCTGGATGGAACAGAATTCCGGCTGGGAGGGCGCCCGCCTTGCCCGCGCAAGTCACCATTGCGAACGGCCTGCTCGTCTTTTAGAGCGCCTATTTCATCGTCAAAATTGACTTTCCAAGGCCAGGAATCGCCCCTCCTTTTAATCTCTTCCCCTTAATTCAGGCGCCTCGCTTGGCCCCGCCACGTGACCGCGTACCCAGTGGCCGCTGTAGCCGTGCGTGGCAATTGTGACGAAATCTCAAGTCATTCCTGAAGAGGCGTGGTTTTCAGCATGTAATCACTTTCTTAGCGCTGAGAAGCCGAGTCCGGCAGGCCCTCCATATTTATCGGCAGCTCCTTTTGTATTGTGGTTTTTAATTGGGGGCATTTTCAAATATTTTAACGGGCGCCTCCTGGGGCTTCTTTTTGGTGAAATAGCTGACAATGATTAAGGACAACAGGCTTGCAATCAGCCCCGGATAGAGTGGATCCAGGCCGTGCGGGTTCAGCAGTCTCCAGGCAAGGTCGGCGAGAGGCCCAAGCAGCGCCGCGGTAACCCCGGCTGCCGGAGTGAGCCATCGTTTAAAGTACATCGCTCCCAACAAAGGAAAGAGCGCAGCACATCCTCTCAGACCCAATGACAAAAAGCTCCAGCCCATGATCAGCGATCCGACGTTTCCGGTCACCATAATGACCGTTATGATACAGAGGGCCACGATCATCAGTCTTTGCGTTAATAGCACTTCACTGTCCGACGATTTCGGGCGGATGAATTTTTTATAAATATCCTTGGTTAGCATCGTGGAGATTCCCAAGGTGAGTCCCGCCCACGTTCCGATCGCCGATATGAGCAAGGTAGCCAGAATAACGCCTGCAACAAAGGGGTTGATGAATTTTATGATGAAAATAGGAAAGACCGATTCTGAAGGCGCAGTCGGGAAATTGGCCTGCATATATAGCCCGACAAGAACACCGCCCAATCCGATGGGGATACTGAAAAAGGCTGATATGAATGTCCCTTTACGGGCCTCCTTCAGACTCTTGGCTGATAAGACGCCCTGTATGTAGGTTTGCGTTGATAGAATACCGACAATCATGGAGAACCCCCCCGCCAGGTCCTGATTCACACTTCGTCCGACCAGGGAAAACCAGGGATGCATGGGGAATCGTGCAAATAGCCCTTCCATTCCGCCCATCATGACATAAGACATAATTCCGCAGATGAGAACGGCAAAATAGAGGAAAATCAATTTTGTTACTCCGACGAAGCCGGTGCCCCAAACTCCCCCGAAGAGCACATATGCGAACACCAGGGCAATACCGATTAAGGCGGCTGTCCAGGCAGTGATGCTGAAAATGGAGGTCAGCAAGGCGACAAAAGCCAACCCGTTGGCGACGATGCTCAGCCAAATTCCAATAGAGGTGAAGATGCTCGAAATTGGACCAATCGCATTTCCATACGTGCCGACCAGGAACTGGGGGGCCGTTTCAACCCTGCTGGCATAAAGTTTACTGGCCATAATCAGGCCCAATAAGAGAAAACCGATGCCCACTCCCAGTGTAAACCACCAGCCGCACAATCCGTATTTAAACGCCATCTGTGCGGTCCCGATCGTCGCCGAACCGCCAATGGCCGTCCCCATCAGGGTGCCCGAAATCACGGCCGCTGACGCTTTCCGGCCGCTAACAGAAAAATCTTCTGATGATTTGACTTTGCGCATTGCATAAAGCCCAACAGCGGTCATGACGATAAATGTGACCACGACGCCAATGACATGCCCCGTTGTCAGTTGAGATAATAAATTCATAATGCTTTAATACCCCCCTGATATGATTTTATGAGCGCTGTCTGCGGGCGCGCCCTTCTGTCTCGAACCGTTCACCGGACTAAGAGTGATTCCTCTAAGACGGCCTTTCTTTTCCGGCTCATCGCGCTGACGGCAATCAAGGCCAGAAGGCTGACGGCGAGGCCCGGATAAAGCGGGTCCAATCCTTTGGGAAAAAGAAGATACCAGATAAAATCGGTTAACGGTCCCAACAGGGCCGCCACGATCCCGGCCATGGGCGTCACCAGGCGCGGAAGGAACATGGCCCCCAACATCGGGAAGAGCACCGTGCATCCCCTCAGGCCCATGGACAGAAAACTCCAACCCAGAATGAGGGATCCGAAATTGCCGGCCACGAAGATCAGACCGATCGCGCTGGTGATAAAGATCAATACGCGTTGCGCCATCAACGTTTCCTGATCGCTTGCCTTGGGGCGAAAGAATTTTTTGTAAATGTCCTTTGTCATCATCGTGGATATGCCCAAGGTGAGTCCCGCCCAACCTCCGATCGCCGTGATCAGCAGGGTCGATAAAACGATTCCGGCGAGAATGGGCGGCAGGAATTTAAGGACAAAAATAGGTAAAACCTCAGTGGAAGGCGTATCGGGAAAGTAGGCGCGCATATATAATCCCACAAGGATCCCGGCAATGCCGATGGGCGGCATAAGAATCCCGGCCGCCACGGCCCCTCTGCGGGCCGCTTTCACACTCTTGGCCGAAACAATATACTGGACATAGGTCTGGGTGGAAAGAACACCGACGAGCAATGAAAATCCGGCTGCCGCATCTTTGCTAAAACCACGTCCAAACAAGGACCACCAGGGATAATGATTTGGAAAGTGGATCTGTAGTCCGGTCCAGCCGCCCACAAGGTAATATGCTGTGACACCGCATGTGACGCTGGAAATATAGAGTAACGTTAACTTTATCGTGCCCACCATACCCGCTCCCCAAACGCCGCCGAAAAAAACGTACGCCAATGTCAGGAGCAGGCCGATGCTCGCCGCCACCATAGGATGCAATGAAAACATCGAGGTCATAAGGGCTGTAAAAGCGAGTATCTGGGCCATCATGCTGAAATAAATGCCGATAGAAGTAAAGATAGTGGATATCGGGCCAATGGCCGGACTATAGGTTTTTGCCAGGTACTGAGGAAGGGTTTCCACTTTACTTTCCCAGAAGGAACGCGCCATGAAAACACCCAAAACGGCCAGGGCGATGCCGCCTCCTAAAGTGAACCACCATGCGGAAAACCCGAACTGGAACGCCAGTTGCGCAGTGCCAACCGTAGCGGCCCCGCTCACCAGTGTTCCCATGAGAGCGCCGGAAATCAATCGTGCGCTGGCCTGACGCCCTCCCACGGCAAAGTCCCTGTCCGACTTGACCTTTTTGCCGGAATAAATCCCGACTGCGGTGATGAGCAACAGACCGGAAACGATGCCTATAATGTGACCCGTCGTCAAAACCATAGTTCCACCCCCCCAAGAAATGTTTTGTAATTTCGTGCGGTTTCGATCAGATCATTAGTCGCTGCGGATCGACTTTGCTGATCATAATTTCGAGCATCTCCAAGCCCGGGAGGTGAAACTGTTCTGCGCGGGAAACATCCAAAACAAATCCGGTGTTGTCCTGAATCTGCTGGGGCGTGACGCCTGGAAAGTACTCGGACAGGTACATGCGTTTGGATTCTTTGTCAAACCGCATGACGCCCAACTCGGATATCACGGCCTGCGGACCTCTGTCGGCCGGCAGACCCATGCGCGCTCGGCCATTGTTGCCGTCGACCCAGCCGGGGCTCGTAACATAGTCGACCTTTTCGCAAAATCGCCTTTTCTGATGCTGCATCATTATGATGGTGTTGAAATAAGTTGCGATGCCATTGGCGCCCCCGCTCCCGGTAAACCTGGTTTTTGGAAGGTGATAGTCGCCAATCGCAGTCGAGTTCAGATTTCCATAAGGATCTATCTGCGCCCCTCCCAGGAATCCGGTAGTGATGATATCTTTTTTATAGGCGTTGCTCTTGAACCCGAAATAGCGGTACTGCGGAATAAGAGCGGACGAGTGGTAACAGATCCTTAAGTCGGAAACACTCGTGGGAACCTCTTGCGGATCTCCATCAACCATTCCGGACTCGAAAATCAAAATCGCATTTGGAGCCGTGGTTTTCTTGGCGAACGTCGCCCCGATCAACGGTAGGCCGGTTCCAATCACATAAGCTTTATGATCTTCTATCTGTCGCGCGATCGCAGTCACCATCATTTGTCTGGTTGTCCATTCAGCCATTGGTCTCACCTCCTTTTCAATCCCGGCACATAGCCGTATCCGGGCTGCACCCGCAAACTCATCAGGCGGCTTGTTCCGACTTTGCTCAAGTACTCACAATGGTCTTTGATGCCGAACACCCATTCATCCAAATACTCCTGGAACAGTTTATCGTCGCCGCTGACCTTGTCGTACATTCTGAGAAACAACCCATCATAATCATAATGATTCGCGCACTGGGCCGGATGCGCCCCGTAGGGGAGATGAACGACGGCATCCGGAACAATATTCGGGATCTGGTTCTGCCAGGGCTCCCGCCGAAGTTCGTCGTGGTGCACGATCTCCTCGCAGGTGATGATGCAGTTTTTTGCGGCCATCGCCAGGTCGATGTCTCCGAACTGGGGGCCTTCGATTCGGGCTGTCCCGTCCTGTGCAGCTTTCTGCACATGCACGATCGATATGTCGATTTTGGGTGTGGGGACCAGGCAAAGCTGCTCATCGGGATTAAAGGGATTTCGCTCGATAATCAGTTTTTTGGAGGGAAGCTTGGGGTCATTCGCGTAGACCTCCTCCGGTATGCCCCACTTGCTGACCAGATCGGACCCGAGCATGTTCTTCACAGCGATATAAGGCAAACCCAGTGCGGCGGCATGGTAAAGGAGGGTGTGGACATCCAGGGAATAATCCTCCATGAGAATTTTCCCCTCCTCCACGTATTTCCGAAAACGGCGGCACACCTGTGAAAAGCCGGAGTTGGCTGTGTATGAATTCAGCAGGACCTTTACGCAGCCGGCCCCGATCAGCATGTCGACGTCCCCGCCTCCGGGGCCGCTTTCGAGGTACAAATCCTTTCTGCCCTGTTTTATAATCTCTCTCACCGCTGCATAGGGTTTGCGGTTTGTTACAAATCCGCTCAGGGCAACCCAGTCGCCATCATGAACAAATTCTTTGACGGCTTCTTCCAGGGTCATCACTTTGTTTTTGGAATCCACATCGTCCTCCTTTTTTGAAGAAACCGGCCCTCCTCGAGCGCGTTCAA
Organism: Syntrophobacteraceae bacterium; assembly: GCA_003165235.1. Classification (GTDB taxonomy): domain Bacteria; phylum Desulfobacterota; class Syntrophobacteria; order Syntrophobacterales; family Syntrophobacteraceae; genus SbD1. The sequence continues at coordinate 60,803 of PLSV01000384.1, read as the reverse complement.
AATCCCTTTTACGTTTTCTTCAATCCTGAATCCCCCTCCGGGAGAAGAACACTCGTTTCCAGATAGTCGAACAGAAGTTGAGCTGCTCCACCGGCGATCTTAAGGCATCTTACGTAATGGTCTCTATTGTCGAATTCATTGAAATTCAGGTTCCGGCAGCACGGAGATCCAAATTTCCGAAAGAACAGATCGTATATTTTTGCGGCATGATGCCCTACATCATGCCGGGAGGTCGCCGTTTCGGTCCCGCCTTTCAGCATCCCCAAAATCCTGATCGAAGCGTTCAAGGCTCCGCAAAGGCATCCGACGCGACCGATCCCTCCGCCCAAGGGAACAGCCATTTTCACGATTTAATACCAAGTTGCGCTCGAGTTGAAGCAACCGAAAAGAGCGGNNCGCCAACTTGAACGCAACTTCGTATAAGATCCCAGTCCGGAGCAATAAGTTTCCCGCCCGTCAATAAGACCGGCTCGGCTCAGTTAAAGCCCTTCTTATAAAAATCCGCTGCTTTGGCGCGGGCCTCTATACTCTTGTTATGCGGCATAGGGGATTGCCTTCGTCCTCAATCCTGCTCATGCTCAAATGACACTCTCCCGGCGCAGGTTTTCCAGATCGCCAGGGCCGAGGCCTAATGAAGAGTAGATCTCTTCATTGTGCTCTCCGAGCAAAGGCGCTCCCCGGCGGTACGTTGCAGGGGTCATTGACATTTTGACCGGGAATCCCAGTTGCTTGATTTTTCCTGCTCTCGGGTGCTCCGTCTCGAAGATCATCTCGCGCTCAAACACCCGGGGATCATTGAACGCCTCTTCAATCGTCGCCACGGGTGTCAGGCAGATGTCCCGGCCCGCACTATCGCAGATCCATTCCGCCAATGTCTTCGTGCTGAATCTTTCCTGAAGATTTTTTTTGATTCTTGGCTGCTGCGCGGGATCTCTTTGGAGTGGCATGAATTCCTCACAACCAAACCACGCGCAGAATTCTCCCCAGAACTTCGGCTCCAAAGCCCCCAGGGCCAGATAGCGGTTGTCTTTGGTTCGATAGGTGTTATAGCAGGCAAGTGCCCCCGAGTAGATATGCTCTCCGGGACCAGGCGCCCTTCCTCCTGCAAGGTATTCATAAGAGACCAGTGGCAGCCAACTGGTGACGCCATCCGCCATGGCTACGTCGATATACTGCCCTTTGCCCATTTTTGCACGCGCGACCAGGGCAAGCAGGATACCCATCACCGCCATCAAGCTTCCTCCGCCGAGATCGGCGATCTGAACGCCGGGAAAGGAGAGGCTGCCCTGCTGCGCGGAACTGAGCCCCAGGACTCCGGTTTGACTGATGTAATTGATGTCATGACCGGCCTTGTTGCGGTCCGATCCCGTCTGTCCATACCCGGTCATGGAGCAGAAGATCAGTCCCGGATTGACCTCCTGCAGGCGCTGATGCCCCAGACCGAGCCGATCCATATAACCCGGCCGGAAATTCTCAACGAGAACGTCCGCCTTGCGTGCGAGTTCAACCAGCAACTCCTGACCCCGAGGCGTCCTGAGATTCAGGGTGATGCTTTTTTTATTGCGGTTCAGGACCAGATGACGGGCGCTCAGTCCCTCGATAAAGGGCCCTATATGGCGGCCGCCTTCCCCCTTCGGGTCCTCCACCATGATGACCTCCGCGCCGTAATCTGCCAGCATCAGTGAGGTGAAGGAACCGGGGAGAAGGCGAGTCAGGTCAAGCACTCTGATTTCTGCCAGAGACTGCATGCTCCAAACTCCGATAGCGATCTAGAGAGGGATGTTGCTGTGTTTTCGCCATGGCCTGACGACTGATTTGGCCATCGTCGCCTCAATCGCCGTTATGATCACTTTTCTCGTATCGCGCGGATCGATGACATCATCGATGTCCTGGCGAGATGCAGCATAGTAGGGATTCAGGAATTTATCCGTATATTCCTGAATTTTTTCCCGGTACGCCTTCTCGGGATCTTGAGCGCGTTTGATCTCTTTTCTGAAGATGATGCTGGCCGCTGTGTCGGCGCCCACACTGGCGATTTTCGCCGTAGGCCATGCGAACACGTAATCGGCGCCCAACATCTTGCTCCCCATGGCGATCTGAGCCCCCGCATACGCGTTTCTGATCATCACCGTGATCTTCGGAATAGTGGCCTCGGAATAGGCGTGCAGCAGTTTGGCCCCCCTTGTGATAATGCCGTTCTGCTCTTCATCCTTTCCAATCATATAAGCGGGACTGTCCTGGAGGGTGACAACGGGGATGTTGAAGGCGTCACAGAATCTCACGAACCGGGCGGCTTTTTCGGCAGCTTTGCAGTCTATGCATCCGCCCAATACGGTCGATTGATTGGCCACGATCCCCGCAGTATGTCCGCTGAAGCGGGCAAACCCACAGATCATGCTCCTCGCGTACAATTTTTTTACTTCAAAGAAAATCCCGCCGTCGACGATGCCTTCGATCACCTTGTGCATGTCGAAGGACCTCTTTGGATTAGCCGCCATCGAGAAACTATTCATGTCGTTGCCGGTTTCGACGTCCGGGCAACATTTACGCAATGGTTTCTCGCGGTTATTGGACGGCAGATAAGATAAAAGCTCCCGAATGAGTTTGAGGCAGTCATCATCGCCTTCCACGACAAAATCCGCCACGCCGCTCTCCTGGGCATGGATCATAGCCCCTCCCAGGTCCTCTTCGGTGCAAGTGCTCCCGGTCTGGGTTTTAACGAATGCCGGACCCGCAATGAACATGGCGCTGTCTTTCGTCATGACTATAAAATCGGTCAACCCGGGGGAGTATGCCTGCCCGCCCGCCACGCTGCCCATGATCGCGGATATTTGCGGGATCACGCCCGATGCCAGCGTGTTGGCGTAAAAAAGCTCTCCGAATTTGACCATGGGACCCATCACCTCATGAAGCCGGAGACCGCCTGATTCCAGGAGACCCACAACAGGGGCCCCGGCCTCGATCGCCCGAGTCATCACCTTGAGTATTTTGTTTCCATGCATCTCTCCGAAGGAACCTCCCAGGGCCAGAAAATCCTGGGAATAAACGAAAGTCAGCCGTCCATCGATCTTGCCGTATCCCGAAACAACCGCCTCTGCCGGAACCTGGCGCTTGTCCATGTCGAAATAGGTGCAATGATGAGTGACCAGGATGTCGAGTTCGCTGAAGGAGCCTGGATCGAGCAACTTTTCGACCCTTGCTCTGGCTGTCAGGCGATGTTTTCGGAATCGTTCCTGCAATTGATCGTCGGTGGGATAATGGACGATGCTGTTCTTGATGTCGTAGAGCTCTTTTATTTTCGCTTCCATGATGGAATTCGCGTTTTCTGACATTCTTGCAGCCCTCTCTTTCTCGTCAATCTCTGAGCAATTCCCGCGCGATGAGGTTGCGTTGCACCTGGTTTGTTCCTTCGACAATCTGGGCCCGCTTGGCTTCCCTGAAATACCTCTCTACCTGGTATTCCTTCATGTACCCGTAGCCACCCAGGATCTGGACGGCATCCGTCGCAATACGCATCGAGGCGTCTGTGGCAAACCGCTTCGCCATGGAAACCTGCTTTGTCGCCGGCAGGTTGTGATCCAGCAGGTATGCCGCCTGATAAACGAGGAGACGAGCCGCTTCCAGTTCTGTCGCCATGTCCGCAAGCATATGCTGTATGGTCTGAAACTCGGAGATCGGTTTCCCGAACTGCACCCTTTCTTTTGCGTACTTGACAGCGGCGTCGAGCGCCGCCTGGGATCCGCCGACAGCCTCCGCCGCAACATTTACTCTACCGCCATTGATCGATCGGACAAAATTCTTGAAGCCCTCGTTTTCGGCCCCCAGCCGATTGGCGGCAGGAACAGAGCAATCTTCAAAAAATAGCTGGCAAACGGGAACAGAGTTGAATGCGAGTTTCTTTTCAGGTTTCCCAAATGTGAAACCATCCATCCCTTTTTCCAGGATGAACCAGCTCATGCCATTCAGACCTTTCGTTTTATCCGTCTTGCATAAAACGGTGTAGATGTCAGACTCCCCGCCTCCGGTGATAAAAACCTTCGTTCCATTGAGAATATAGTCGTCCCCTTTCCTCACAGCGTATGACAGCATCGCATTGATGTCCGAACCGGCATTGGGCTCCGTGATGCAGATCGAGGCCAACAGGTCCCCTTTCGCCAGAGGAAGAACATATTTCTGCCGTTGCTCCTCCGTCCCGTTGAGAAAAATTTGGCGCGTCACCATATTATGGACGGCCAGATAGTTCATGGCCCGCGCCGAGCGCGCCAATTCTTCAATCACCATGACGCCCATAAAATAATTCAAATTGCTGCCGCCATACTCCTCCGGGACGTACATGCCGGCCATACCGAGAGAGGCTGCTTTTCTGAACGTCTCCCGGGAAAACCTGCTGTTTTCTTCCCATTCATCGATGAAGGGCGCAATTTCTTTCACTGCGAAATTACGCGCCATGTCCTTTAACATTCTTTGTTCTTCCGACAATTCGAAAATCATCCCCCTCCTCCTGTGTGGTGAGATGCATTCAGCGATGGGGCGCAACGCCGAAATGCGGATCAGTATTTAATTAAATTCGCCGTTGTAATACTTAATCAAATATTATATGTCAAGAAATATTTCACCTGCTTTCCCCTTTACTTCATCCCGTGCCCTGACGGCTGTAGAGAATAGATCGGGTGAAGGTGGGGGGCAGATTATTGGATGATTGCATTGGCGGATTCTTTGATTATAATTGGGCCGAATTGCGCAAGACGAAGGCGGCCGTTAAGCTTCACACTCTGATTTGACCTGCGGGGCATGATTCCAAAAACAGGGGGCCTTATTCGTTGTGCGGGCCGGGGACAACCTGATTAAGCGGCCCTGCTCGTCCCCAAAAGACACGGAACCCGGCGTCAGGGCAGACCAGGCGATCGCCTTGGCAACGCAGAAATCGATAAACGGCTGCCCGGAAGGGCCCCGTCGAGTCAGCTATTTTGACAAAGGACGAAAGAAGCAGCTCGTGTTTCTCTCAAACAATTTCGACATCGCGGCTAAGACGGTTGCCGAGATCTACAAGCAACGCCTGCAGGTGGGGCTTTTTTTCAAGTGGGTCAAGCAACGCGTGTGGATCGAGCCGTTTTATGGAACTGCCGTAAATGCGGTGAAGAGCCGGATTCTATCAATGCATCCATTTGAAATTTGAGGGCAAGATGATCAAAAACGCGGCCGAATCGGTTGAGAAGAGGGCGGAAAAAGTCAAGGAACGGGGCATCGATAAGCTGAAATACGGCGCCATGCTGGACGATGCTTATCAAAAAATAAAGGAGATGATGTATAACAATCAATTAATTCCCGGACAGAAGATCATTTATGGTGACCTGGCGGATAGACTGAATACGAGCATCACCCCTATCATTCAAGCCCTCAAACGTCTCGAGTCGTCTAAAATCGTCAGATACCTCCCGAACAAGGGCTATGTTGTGACGGAGATCACCGAGGCTGAACTCCGGGATCTCTATGAGGCGAGAGAATCTCTGGAACTGTTTATATTGCCGAGAATCATCAAGAATATGTCGCCGGACGTCCTTGCTTCCGTTCGGGATGACTTCAGAAAGCTTGAATTGAGCGATCCCAGGAAATGGGTGCTCCACGATGAGCATTTTCATCTCAAAATTGCAGAATATGCACGGAACGACGTTATTTATCATCTTCTCGAAGAAATACTGGAAAGGATCTACCTGAGATACAAGCCGCAATATCTCGGCGAGGAAAGGCTCAAAGAGGCATTGAGGGAACATCGGGAGATTCTTCAGTCGATTGCAAGCGGGAACGTAAGAAAAGTCCGTAACGTCATAAGGAAGCACATCCTTCATCAATTGGATTACACGATCCGTTATATGCTGAAGTAGGAGTCCGTTCCCGGCTATTTCATGGGTTGCGCGGGGACACGTTTCTCTCCTCTCCTTTGATCCGTCATCGGCCTGCAACGTAAGCGCACGGTGAACGCCATCCTGTAAGCCAAATCGAGGTCTGCGACGATCTTCTGAGATACAGACGCATATGCGAAAGGCGATAAACAGCCTCTCAATCATGGTGGAAAACATCCTGCTTCTCGATTCCTTGTGCGCCTGCGTACGATGGGCCTGTGTGCGCCACGGCTCGCGAGCAAAAGTTCCTTGGGCGAGAGGGTCGCTGGGATGGCAGTCGATACTTTTCGCGCCGCCGGGCGGAAATCTGAGAGAATGGATGAAGCAGTCTCCCGGACCTGAGCAGGGTTAACGGATTTTTGATCTCTGGATTCACTTCTTCAGGGATTCGACTGCCGTAACATCACGAGATAAGTCCTCTTCCATATCGACCGTGTAGAAATCCTGGTCTTCGGGCAGCACCATGTAGAAATTGCTGGTCGTATCCACCTTCACGACTGCATGGCTGACGGAAATATCCAACACGTGCCCTCCGGCCTTCCTGTCCTTTGTCAGGAAATGCAGGTGGTAGCCGGGAACGTTGATTCCTTTCATGAAAGCAGGGCATCGAAGTCCGACGACCACTCCCTCCACGTTTTTAAATTTGAATGTAGGTTGGCTCTTGACGATCTCGGTGAGCGGTTTGTATGGTTTTTCCTGCCTGGGCACGCTCCGGGTTATGACTTCCTTGAACGTTCCTTCTATTCTCAGCACATAAACGAGATTCGGGGTGGGGAGAACGGCATCGATTTGTCTGGTCAGTTCCTCCATGCCGATGCTGCCCGGCAAGGTTTTTTCCAGGTCGGCATTAAAGAAAGTTACTGCCGCAAAAGGCGTCGTTTCGGCCGGACCGGCAATCTGGATAGTTCCGTCTGCCCTAATCCGGTAAGCCGTTGCGTCCACCATGAGCATTTCTCCGTCGAGCGTGTCGAAAGTCCCGAGGCCGGTGTCCCCGTATAGTTTCAGTTGCCGTATAGACATTTTCCCGTCATACACTCCGCCCAGCAGGGCATCGATCGTCGAAACCTGTGTTAGAGTCTTTCCCTGTTGTGCATATGAGGCATGGGTTCCAGTGCATACGAGAAAACCGGCCAGGAAAAGGAGGCCCATTTTTTTTTGCATGATCCACCTGATGCGGCAGGCTACAAGATTAACAAAGTGGAAGAGGGCATCACCACTATTTACACAAGTAGAGGAATAATATCGGATTGACATGCTCAAAAGAGTCTCCTTTTGTTTATTTGGGGTCGAGTTCGCGTACATTGCCGTGATATTAGCAAGAGCACCGCTTTAGAAACACCCGAAAGACCTCCCGAAGCATACGCCAAAGGGTCCCCCTGCTTCCGAAGCACGGCGAGATCATAAGCCCCAGAGGCCGCAAGGCACGCCGCAACATAACCGGCTGGAACCGTGCCGATCTTAACAAGCCGTTTCATGTTTCAACTCCCGTTCGACAGATGTCGACAATACGGCGCCGGCCGCGTGACGTGTAAGTCAGCAGGGTGCAACCACATAATTGAGTCCACAAATGTTTAATTGGAATCGGCAACTTGGTCCGAAACCTTGATCTCGACCGTCACAGAGTTCGACGCCGGTACATCAAGACGGCGACCACCATCCGGCGCCGCCTCTTTATGCATAGGCGCAGCGGCTTCTGTCGCTCGAAATGAAGCTCCCGAGGCCGGAAGCGCCGCCTTGACAGCTAAGGAAATGTGAATAAATTCGGAAGAAATAGGGCATACTTCCTGTGCTGGCTCTCCTGCCAGGTCATCCACTTTTCTGGCGCCCCACGCGAAATGCCATTAACAACGAGGAGTAATGCGATGAAAAATCAAGATGGCTCCGGAATGATGAGCCGACGGAATTTTGTGCGGAGCGCCGCGACTGCCGGTCTCTATCTTATGGCTGCCCCTTATGTCTCCAGGGGGGCTGCTTTTCCCGACAAATTTTCCACGCGTGTGTTGGGGCGAACCGGCTTCGAGGTTACCACCCTGGGGCTTGGCGGCCAGGCTTCCATTCAATGGACCCCGCCAGGGGAGAATCCTGAACAGATTATTCTCAAGGCCTTATCCCTGGGCGTCACCTACTTCGATACCTCCAACGTCTATGGCCCCAGTCAGCTTAATTACGGCAAGGCTTTTCGAGCCGCGCATCTCATTCCCGGCGCCCCCGGATATGACGAAAAGAAACGGCGGTCATTCTTCCTGGCCAGCAAGACCGGTTTACGCTACGCCAAGGGACAACCCGGCAATCGAGACAACGTCACCAACGCAACCAACGGCCCGCCGGCGTCAATGACCTTGGATGATGTGAGACGCACCCTCTCCCAGATTTTTGGTGACGGCCAGGGCAATTATCCTCCCGGCGCGTATCTCGATCTGGTTCAAATTCACAACCTGGTGAACCTGGACGAGGTGGACGCCATTTACGAGGGCCTGGCGAACCCGGATCCCAAGGCGGAATGGATCGGAGCCCTGGCGGCGCTCCGGGATTACCGGGACGGCTCCAACCTGACCGGCCTGAACCCCAAAGAAGAAAAGTTGATCAGGCACATCGGCATTACCGGCCATTTCTCTTCTCCGGTGTTAATGGAGTGCGTCCAGCGGGATACAGGCGACAACATCATTGATACCCTCCTGGTGGCGATGAACGCCAATGACCGCCGCTATTTCAACCATCAATACAACGTGATCCCGGTGGCTGCGGCCAAGAACATGGGGATCATCGCTATGAAGGTCTTTGCTGACGGCGCCATGTACGGCAAAGACAATCACTTTTCAAGACAGCCGGCCGATGTGGTTCGGAATGTGGGAAGCCCGGCAATCCCCAGCGCCCCTCTTGTCCGTTACAGCCTGTCAACCCCCGGGATTTCCACCGCGATCATCGGCGTCGGACATATCGATAAAGACCGAAACCGCGACCAGTTGGAACAAAACCTGGCGGCGTCGCGCCTTTCCGGCCAGATGGACGGCGCCGAGCGTAAGCGGATCGAACAATTGGCAGCCCGGGCCAAAAATGGCATGACCAACTATTTTCAGCGGAAAGCGGAGCTCCTGGGCGCCCCGCGCAATGCAGCCGTTTCCCAGGAAATGCAGACGGACCAACGGGTAGCGCGTCTGGCCTGGCAGACGGCCTATGCCGGCGACCAGCCGTTGAGTCATTACGAAATTCAGAGGGACGAATTTCGTAGCGCCGATTTCGGCGCCGCTCCCCATCTCCAGACCGTTATCGGCCGGGTCGAACATCGCCCCCAAACCACCCTGGAGCCGTTCACTTTTAACGACCCGCTCACGGATAAATTGCCCCACCGCTACAGCGTGATTGCTGTAGACGCCGCGGGCCGGAGGGCCGCCTCTCAAGATCTGCTCTTGCCGGCTGCCGGTTGAAGGGGGAAAGAGCGGAATCTATGGCTTCCGGAATGGCCCGCCGATTGTATCCATAACCCTTGGCAAAGGCTTAAACCATCAATCTCCTCTGAGAGGTTAAAATCATGGATCGTCGCAAGTTTATTAAGGACTTGACGGCTCTGGGGGTGACAGCGGGAATGGCGCGGATTTCCGGGGTGGTCCCCCAAAGCTGGGCGGCCCCGGGAAAAGGCGAGATCCCTTACCGCCCGTTGGGCAGCACGGGTGAGAAGGTCTCAATTGTTGGTCTGGGTGGTTTTCACCTCGGCCGGCCGGAGGGGCAGGAGAGCATCCGCATCGTTCGCACCGCCATCGACAACGGCATCAACTTCATGGACAACTCTTGGGATTACAACGGCGGCGAAAGCGAAATCCGCATGGGCAAAGCCCTGAGAGACGGCTATCGCCAAAAGGTTTTCCTCATGACTAAAATCGATGGGCGCACCGCGGAATCCGCCGACAAACAGCTCAATGAGTCCCTGAAGCGCCTCGAAACGGACAGGATCGATCTGCTGCAATTTCATGAATTGATTCGCATGTCCGACCCGGAGCGCATCTTTGCCCTCCACGGCGCCTACGAAGCCATGCTTGCCGCCAGGAAAGCCGGGAAGATCCGCTATATCGGTTTCACCGGGCACAAGAGCCCCACCGTGCACCTGAAGATGCTGGAACTCTGCTTCGCCCATGACTTCACACCCGCCACCGCGCAAATGCCGTTGAATCTCATGGACGCGCATTATGACAGCTTCGAAAAGCAAGTGCTGCCCGTGCTCCTGCAACACGGCATCGGACCACTGGCGATGAAATCCATGGGTGACCACTATCTTCTGGATAGCAAAGCCGTAACCCCAATGGAATGCCTGCACTATGACATGAATCTGCCGGTCGCCGTAGTGATTACCGGCTGTGACTCCATGCCCATTTTGGAACAGGCGTTAAACGCCGCCCGCACCTTCCGGCCCATGAGCGAAACGGAAGTTGCGGCTCTGCTGGCCAAGACCGCCGAAGCAGCGAAGCAAGGCAGATATGAACTCTATAAAACCTCGGATCATTTCGACAGTACGGCCCACAATCCCCAGTGGCTTGGTTGACCTTGACGCAGGGAGCACGTTGTTCATCCCATTCTGTATCTCATGTGCTTGCGAAAGGGCCGCCTTTAAGGAGAGCAACGATGAACTTCATGGATGATGTGTTTTCTTCTCAAGCGGCTGGCGCAGATCAAGGCCTTTGTTTAACTCGTCGTGGCTTCCTGCTCGGTTCGCTATTTGCCGCATTTTCTCTGGGGATGGCGGGCTCGGCGGCCCAGGCCGGCAAGATCAACCCGTCTGAAACCGCAATTACCCTTCCCGACGCAATCAAATGGGTGGCATGGTCCGGCCTGCCGCCGCGCAGCGGTGAAATGGCGACGTTATATGGCGGCCTGGACAAGCCCGGGCCTTATCTCGTGCTGATGAAGTGGCATCCCGGCTACTATAGCGCTCCCCACCTATATGCGACAGATCGACTCTCGATGGTCTTGTCCGGCGCCTGGTGGGTGAACAGCGGCCCCGACTTCGATCCGGCCAATACTGTTCGAGTTCCGTCCGGCGGCTTCATCCTGCGCGTTGCTCACACGCCACACTATGATGGTGTGAAACCCGATGCGAAGGAGCCGGCCGTGATCGCCATTTTTGGAATCGCGCCCGTCCAATTGGAACTGGTGGACCCCAGCAAGCCGGCCTGGCGTCGCTTATGACATCGCGGCAACCGGGGAGGCGCAGTCGCCCTTGCAGCCGCAACTGTCTCAGTCTTTGCTTAGTCGTGAAGGCTTGCGCCGATCCGCTGGCGAATCTGATCGGCAATCACCGCGGCGATCAGCAAAACGCCGATGACCACGGTCTGCAGGTAGGATTCGATGTGCGCCAGGTTCATCCCGTTCTGGATCAGGCCGATGAAGAGGGCTCCAAGAACGACATTTTCGACTCGACCAACCCCGCCGCGCAGACTAACCCCTCCGATAACACAGGCGGCTATGGACTCGAGGGGCATGGAAGCGCCAATATTGGCTTCTCCGGTATCGATGCGCGCCGTAAGCAGGAGGCCGGTCACCGCGCCCATGAAGCTGCAAATCACATAGGCCATGAACAGATTGGCCCTGGTATTGATTCCTGAAAGACCTGACGCCTTGATGTTGCCTCCCACCGCGTAAAGATACCGGCCCATCCTTGTCCGGTGGAGAAACACACCCATTATCAGGATCAGCGCGATGGTGATATAAATGGGGGTCGGAATCCCCAGAAAATGGCCGAATCCGAACAATCGGCTGAAAGCCTCGGGCATGCCGTAAACCGGAACCCCGCCTGTCATGTAGAGGGCGATGCCGAAGCCGACTGACGCCACTCCCAGGGTCATTATGAATGGAGATACGTTGAAGAGGGCCACTCCGACGCCGTTGACAACCCCGATGGCAAGGCCGGAAGCAAGGCCTGCAGCCATGCCCAGGGTCATGGACAGAGCGATCGTTTGGGGAAATGCCGCATGAGCCATGGCCATCGCCGTGGCGGTAACCACGGAGGTGACGGCCACAATCGTTCCCAGCGAGAGATCGAAGCCCCCCGTCAAAAGGGCAAGCATTTGCCCCATGGATACAATCATGAGATACGTCGATTGACGGGCGACATTGACCAGATTTCGGCTAGTCAGGAAATTATCTGATATCGAGGTAAATATGACAACGGCCACCAGCAGCAAAAGAGGCAACACGCCAAGCCACACAAATCCCCTTTTGACCAGCTCCCCAACCCCGGGCATGGCTCTTTCTTCCTTGTCAATATTCATATAGCTTCTCTTTTAAACAATGGATACAGGCATGGCCGATCATTTTCCCGCAGATTGCACAGCTTCCGGCGCGAAACGTTTCGACGGGTTTAATCTTTAGGTTTCAGGTCACAGGTTGGGCGCTTGCCAATGGCGGCCTGAAACCCGCTGCCGTTACTCCGGAAGCATTTTGTTAATATCAATAGTCATCAGGCGGCATCCCCCCCGAAAAAGTGCCTGAGCACGTTTTCCTCGGTTATTTCGCTATCTTGAAGCTCAGCCTTTAGCATGCCACGATACATTACGTAGGTCCGATGGGAGAGATGGAGGATTTCGGGAAGGTCTGAAGACACCAACAGCACCGCAGCCCCCCTCTCACACAGATCCGCAATGAATTCGTAGATGATCACACGGGCCCCGACATCGACCCCTACCGTAGGCTCGTCGAAGATAAACAACTTGACATCACGGGTCAGGGTCCGGGCCAGCAACACTTTCTGCTGATTACCCCCCGAATACTGGTCAACTCTGCGTTCCGGGTCGTGAGGCTGCAAATTCAAACCTTTCGTGAGCCCTCTGACCACCTGTTTTTCCGTACGGCGACGGAGGAAAACGCGCCATGAGAAACGCTTCAACCTAAGAGAGGGAAGAACCACGTTCTCCCGAACATTCCTGATCATGACCAATCCTTCTTCGCGCCGGTCAGGGGGCACATAGAACATGCCTCTGTCGAGCATCCTGCGCGGTCCGAAGCCGGTGGTGTTTTGGTTATCAAAGATGATCCTTCCGCCTGCAATGGCCTCGAGGCCGAAACAGGCCCGTGCGAGCTTTGATTTACCCGCGCCCACTAATCCGGCAAGACCGACGATTTCCCCTCGCCGAACGGTAATGGAAACGTTTTTTACCGTCCCGCTGCTGGTCTTTAGCCCTTCGACCGACAGCATGACTTCCGAAGGCTTATGGTTGATCGTGGGAAAAATCTGACTAATGACCCGGCCGGTCATGAGTTGGACCAACTGATCGTCGGTAACGCTCTCGGCATGGACCGTAGAGATGTGCTTGCCGTCCCGCAAAACGGTGATCCGGTCCGCAATCCGTTTGATCTCACCCATGCGATGCGTTATGTAAATGATGCCGACACCGCCGGCCTTGGCCTGTTCGATGAGAGCGAACAACCGTTCTGTTTCCTTCTCGGTCAAAGAGGCTGTGGGCTCATCTAGAATGAGGACGGACAGGTCGGAGCGAAAAGCTTTGGCGATCTCCACCATCTGTTGCTCGGCCCGGGAAAGACTTCCCGCTTTCTGGTTGGCCCTCAGTGGGAACCCGAGTTTGCTCAGCATCTCCTCCGCACGCTGATGAAGCTCGCCCTTTTTCAATAAACCGAAAGAGCAGGTTTCAGCACCCAGATACAGGTTTTCTTCCACCGTCATATCCGGCACCAGTGAAAACTCCTGGAAGACCGCGCTTATGCCGAGTTCGCGGGCCCCGTGCACCGAGTGAAGTCTGACCACCCTGCCTCGAAACCTGATCGTTCCTTCCGTGGGGCGCAACGCCCCGGCGATAACGGAGATGAGGGTCGATTTACCTGCGCCGTTTTCGCCAAAAAGGACGTGTACTTCCCCGGCCTTGAGATCGAAATCAATCCGGTCGAGCGCAAGGACCCCGGGGAAGCGCTTCGTAACGGACTCGAGGCGCAGCAGGCAGGGGGCCTTCTCTTCCTGGCCCCCTTCATCATAAGTCACAGTTTCGCTGATGGTCTGACTCATTGCCTTCTTCTCTGCCGAGCAGGATGTTGACTTTCCTGTTCGACCCGGACTTGCTTACTGCACATTGAAGGTCGGTTTGAAATCATCCGGCGCCAGGGCCAACGAACGGTCAAAGCTGTCGACATTGGATTTATCGATGATGAATAACTTTGGCCCGACGTGTTTCATGTAGTCCTTCTTCTCGAGGATGCGCACTGCCTGATCCACGGCGATCTTACCCTGAACCACCGTTGAATCGGTCGGCGCCCCCAGAATCTGGCCGTGCTTGATTCCGAGATAAACACCTGGTGTGAAATAGTAGGACATGATCTTGACTTTATTCTCCAGACCCCGGTCTCGAAGGACTCCGACCGCCGCCTCGGCTGTAACCGCAGTACCGACTATATACTTGATGTCCGGGTAGGTCTGAAGAGTATCCTCGACCAGCTTCATCTGCACTTCTTTGCCCGTATCGCCGTATTTTGTTTCGACCACTTCGATGGAACTATTAGCGATGGCGTCCCTGAAACCTTTGTTTCCTGCCTCAACCCAACCTGCTCCAGCAGGCCCGGGGAACCACCCGACCTTTACTTTCTCACCCCCTTTTGGATGCATCGCAGCCAGGTACTCACCGGCCTTGAATCCCATTTCACCAAAGGAAACCAATGACTTGGCGGAAAGATCGGGGGATGAGATCCCGTTGATCACATCGATGACCGGAATGTTTTTCTTGCGGACTTCCGAGACTAAGTTATTGAGGCCGTCGAGGGATATTGCCCCAATAATTACAGCTTCGGACCCACTGGCTACGCAGTCCTCTATTTGAGAAATCTGCTTATTGAGGTTTGTGTAACCACCGGCTTCGAGAAGCTGCATCTGAACGCCCAACCGCTTGGCCTCTTCAGCTACGCCGTAGTCCACAGCCATCCAGTAAGCGTCCTTCATATGCGGAAAGGAAACGCAGACGCGCCATTTCTTGGACGCCTTTTCAAGGGTAGTGTAATCCTGCGATGTTCTCGGGCTCTCCATGTTGAATGGCGGGTCCCAGACCTCCACCTTGAATGACTCGGCATGAGCCCAGGAACAACCCAAAAGAAGCGCCGTCAAACCCGCCAATGTTTTCGCTAAAGCCGAACCTGCACGTGTCATAGTTCTTTTCTCCTTTTTTTTGTTTGTAAAAAGCCATAACGGCTGCGGTTTCACATGTTTGGCCACAGAGGCGTTATGGCGCCATCCTCTGAGGTCGCTTTCGAATACAGGCGATCGAGAAACCCGGTGTGCAGATCGCCGGTCCGATATTCGCGGCTGTCCAGGATCAGGAGATTAGCCGGAATAGTGGTCTTTATTCCCTCGATCAGAAATCCCATAAGAGCTCTCCTCAGGTGCTCGATCGCCTCGGAACGCGACTCCCCCCATGAAATAACCTTGGCCAGGAGGGGGTCATAGTAAGGTGGAACGGCGCAGCCTTCTTCGAGAGCATGATCGACCCTCAGGCGCCTGCCGTCGGCCTCCGGAATTTTCAGCCTGCTGATCGTGCCCGGCGACGGGCAGAACGAAAAAGGGTCTTCCGCATATACCCTGGCCTCGATCGAGTAGCCTTCCAGGCGAATGTCTTCCTGTCTGATGTCGAGTTCCTCTCCCGCAGAGATTTCGAGTTGTTTTTCGACAATATCTATCCCCGTGATGAACTCCGACACCGGGTGTTCGACCTGCAGCCTCGCGTTAACTTCCATGAAGTAAAAACTGCCGTCCTCAGACCGCAGAAACTCCATCGTCCCAGCTCCCTGGTAGCCCATAGCCTTCACAAGGTTGGCGGTGTGGCGAAAAAGCGCCTCTCTGTCCTCTTTTGTCACCACGGGCGAAGGTGATTCTTCGATGATCTTTTGATACCGCCTCTGAATCGAACATTCTCTTTCACCCAGACAGACGCAGTTGCCGGCTCGATCCGCCAGAAACTGAACCTCGATATGCCTGGGGGCGGCGATCAGTTTCTCGATGTAGCTCTCGGGATGGCCGAACGCCATCAGGCCGATTCGCGACAGGCGCTCGAAGGCCTCCTTTGCCTGCCCGTCCTCCCGGATCTGTTCTATCCCTTTCCCGCCGCCTCCTTTGTCGAGCTTCAAAACAACCGGGTACTCATGCTCCGAGGCAAAACGGATTATATCGCCCTCACCCTTTATGATCTCAATGGTCCCCGGTATGACAGGGACCCCCGAATCTGTTGCGATCCTTCTGCAGTAGCACTTCGAATCGATCTCAGCCAGCACGGAAGGCGGGGGTCCCACCCAGGTTGAACCAGCGGAGACCACCGCATGGGCGAACAACGAATTTTCGGACAAAAACCCATACCCCGGATGGACGGCGTCGGCCCCTGACTTCTTCATTGCATCGAGTATGGCGTCAATGTTTAGATAGCTCTTGACCGGATTTGCCGGACCGATGTGGTAGGCTTCATCAGCATGTTTGAGATACGAAAGATTCTTATCGGGTTCGGAGTAAACGGCGACTACCTCGATACCGAGTTTCCGGCACGTCTTCATTACCCTGACCACTATCTCGCCACGATTTGCAATCAAGAGTTTCTTAATCACGGATGCTTGCTTCCTTCTCCGGTTTGAAACACATACAGATTCCGGCTATGTTTCCAAAACGACCATAGGACCGTCGATCTCCATTTCATCCCATTCCTTGACGAGTATGTTTTTCACAGTCCCGTCTACGGCGGAGGTAACAGAGAGTTCGGTTTTCATGCAGTTGATTACGGCGACTTCCTGCCCCTTGGCCACCTTATCGCCCTCGTTTACGACTACACGCGCCACAAGGCCCGGCATATGAGCTTTTACGATAACCTCCATCATTCAATCCTCCCTTTTCAGACTATGCTTCCGGGATCGCCCAGTTTCTTCAGTGGAATCCCCAGGCGTGAGAATTCCGCTTTGACCGTTCTTACCACCTCTGCGGCATTTGGCGAATCGCCGTGACAGCAAATCGTGTCAGCATCGGCATTTATCCGCTTCCCGCTTATCGTGGTGATCTGTTTGTCGCGAGCGACCATCACCGCCCTTTCGGCCACTTCTTCGGGGGACCTTGCCTTCTTGGCGCGCTCGAGCACCCAGTTCCCCTCTTCGTCATAGCTGAGGTCAAGAAGGATTTCGGCGCACATCTTAAGTCCCAGTTCCTGTCCCCGCTGCCACCCCAGTGTGCCTCTGGGAATCATGATGAACAGTTGACGGTTGTATGAGGCTACTGCATCGAGATACGGCTCGGCGTATTTCTCCTCCTCAGAAACCATCCGATACAGTATTCCATGTGGTTTTACGTGCTGCATCGTCATGCCGTGCACCTTCAAAATGGCGTCGAGCGCCCCAAGCTGAAACAGAGTGTCACTTCTCAATTCTTCGGGGGCAATATCGAGTCTTCTGCGCCCGAAACCGCGTATATCCTCGAGCCCGGTGTGGGCGCCCACGGCTACATCATACTGTTTGGCCAACTGGACGGTGGCGTTCATGACAAGAGAATCGCCGGCATGGAAACCACAGGCCACGTTGGCCGAAGTGATATATTTCATGACCTCCTCATCATTGCCCAGCTTGTATCTGCCGTAGCTTTCTCCCATGTCTACATTCAGGTCCATCGCACCCACCTCTTTTCGGAAATCAGGACAAAGACTTGCCCGACAACCATTCCCTTTGTTCTTTGCGCGCCTGTACGGCTTCCTGCGGCGTACAATAAGCGAATTTGAAGAAGTCCCGGCCGGGCGTTCCCTGCCCGATTTTCCACAAGTCTGCGTAGATAACCTGCATAGCCACCAAATATCCTCCAAGGGTCGGTCCATCTGCGATCAGCAGAATAGGGGTGTTTCCACATATGTTGAGGGCGCCGCGAATGGGATAGGCGTGATCAAGAACATTTGAGGGATGGCTTCCCGCAACTCCCCCGTCTTTTCTTGCAAAGGCAAGATCCTTTGCCTCAGCCACCCGATATGCCGAGCGATTGGAATTCAACTGGACCTTAAAAGAATTAGAGAACAGGTAATCCATTCCCTCTTCGGTCAGATAGTCCGGGGAAGAGTTCGGACCCGGGATTGCACGCAGGACCCATTCTCGCGAATATTTCGGCATGGCCTCCGGTTTGACCTTTCGGCCGCTTTGGGCGTCGCTGGACGGCGCGCCGAATTTCAAAACGTCAGCCGGCGCCAGCTTTCGTCCCTCGAACCCACCGTAGCTCCCAAAAAGACAGGTTGACTTGCTGCCCAGAACAGGTGGCACGTCAATTCCTCCGGCTACGCCAAGGTAGGACCGGAAACCGAACTCGGCGAAATGCGAAAATTTGATATTGTCGCCTGCTTTTACGGGCACGGCTTCCCACATCGGCATGGGCTGACCGTTCAACGCGGGCTTCATGTCGGTCCCCGTCACGCTGATAAGCGTGTCCGCTCGAAACTCCGCCTCGAAGTACCCACCGGCAATTTCGAGCCCCGCCTCACCTGCCGGATTTCCGGCCAGCAGGTTTGCGAACCCCAGGGCAACATTATCGAAAGCGCCGGAAGAGGCCATCCCGTTATCCAGATAGCCTATCCTTCCCGGCCAGTCTTCAACGACTGTTTCAATTCCTCCGTTTATGATCTTCAACATCTCGTCTGCTCCTGGCTAGATCGTTTATACCCTCGGGGCAACTTTCGTCCCTGCTTCCTGTTTTGCGAGAAGCTCGCTCACTTGCTTCCGGACCTCCGCCGAGTTGTAGAAATCGAGCCATTCCTTTACGGCGAATCGGGCAGGTTTGATATCGTAGACGTAATCGGTTGCTTCATGGACATGCTTATAAATATCGAGGACTTCCGGCTCGCTTACCTCATGAAACCGGATTCTGTCCCCTGCTTTGAAAAACGTGGGGCTGTCCTTGAAAAGCGGGTGCTTCTGAGCGAACTGGAAAATTGGGATCGTCCTGCCGAAAAGCTGGTAGCCGCCCCCCGTAGGAGTGGGATAAACGAATAAGCAGGGACCGCCGATGCCTACAGTCCCCTCCGGAGTCCAGGTTCGCGGCGGGTTGTACTTCGGCACAACGATGGCGAACCTTGGGTCAAGGGGCCAAAAAAATCCTCCACCCGGCCAGAAGCCGTTTCCACTGTTGTACCATTCAGTCCCGCAGACCATCCGTTTTATTTCGGCAACTGAAACTCCATTGCAGAGGGCCATGTATTCAATATTGTAGCCGTTGATCGCGTTGGGAGCTTCCGGCCTCACTTCTTTCACGTACTTCGCCACTGCTTTCTTTGTTTCACTGTCTTCAAAAGCAATGGGCAAAGAGATGATGCGCGAGTCGAATACGATATCTTCGACATGTGCAAGCTTTTCCTCTTCTTCCTTGATTTCAGCGATCAAATCCTTGGCGGACATGATCTCCGGATCGAAATGAAACAAATTTGTTCGGATTCCCGGCACGGTTTCAAACAGCCCCTTGATCTTTTTTTCCTTAACGGCTTCATTGATAGTGAGGGTCCTGAAGGAATCGACCAGATTGAATCTTGGGTTTGCGCCGTATTCAACCTGCAGGAAACCGTCTCCGGCCTGCCGGAACAAAACCTCAGGCCTGGATTCGGCTTCGGCAAGTTCATCCAATATGACAGCGTATTTATTTTCACTCATCTTGGATCTAACCTCCCGTTTGGTGGGTCTTCATCAAAGGTCCGTTCCAAACGCCCGGTCCGCAGGGCGGCGTAAAACTTCCAAGGGGATGCGTCAATCTGCTTCACGGCGACGATCCTGCACGGAAGCCCCGTAGACGTAAGAAACCATGTCCCTGGGCAACCTGGCGCAGATAATCTCTTCCATGATCATATCCGCCCTTCCTGCTTCAAACATGGCGACCAGCAACATCTTCCCCCTGCCCGTATCCTCAAAGGTCAGCACGTCCAGGATGGGCAGCTTCAGCGCGCCCAGGGAGGCATACAACCCGATCCAGGCATTCTTCTCGTTCAGCCCGTCTTTTTCGAAGATCACGTAGCTGAAGGCAGGGTTCAGCTTCTTTTTAATCGTTTCCCAGGTGGCCAATTCAGGGCGCCCTTCTTTCTTATTATTTCGAAAGGCCGGCAAGACCTTCCTCCATAATGGCGAGACCTCTTTCGAGCTGCTCGTCAGTTATGACCAGTGGCATGAGTGTCCGTATAACGTTGTTGAGATTTCCACATGGAAGGATCACCAGACCTCGTTCGTAACAGAATTTGACCAGGGCTTTTGTCTCCGTGGCGGCCGGCGCCTTTGTCTCGCGGTCTTTTACAAGTTCGAGCGCAAGCATCGGCCCAAGGCCTCGAACATCACCGACAAGTTCAAAACGCTTATGAAAATCCTCGAATTTAGCCCTGATCTTGGTCCCCAACCTCTCGGCCCGCTCAAGCAGCTTTTCTTCCTCGAATATCTGGAGAACGGCAAGGGCGGCTGCGCAGCAAACCGGGTTGCCGCCGTAAGTTCCCCCCAGGCCGCCGGCCTGAGGCGAATTCATGATTTCGCTGCGTCCAACCAGTGCGCTCAGAGGCATTCCGGCGCCAAGACTTTTGGCTACGGTCACCAGATCGGGTTCCACATTCCAGTGGTTCACGGCAAACATTTTACCGGTCCGCCCCATCCCGGTCTGAATTTCGTCGGCAATGAACACTATGCCGTTGTCGCGGCAAATCTTGAGAAGCTTCGGGAAATATTCGGGTGGGGGCGTATTAAAGCCCCCTTCGCCCTGCACCGGCTCGATTATCAGGGCAGCCGTGCTCTCGGCCGAGACATGGCCTACGAAAAATTCCTTGAGGTAGTCGGCGCAACAGGTATCGCAGCCCGGGCGCTTCAGGCCGAAGGGACATCGATAGCAATAAGCGTATGGCATCCTGTAAACATCGGACATAAACGGTCCGAACCCGGCCTTGTATGGCGCTGCCTTACTGGTGAGCGTCATCGTAAGGTAGGTCCTGCCATGAAAAGCATTTGTAAAGGTGATGAGGCTGTGTCTTTTGGTGAAATGCCTGGCGACTTTAACAGCATTTTCAACAGCTTCCGCCCCGCTGTTGGCGAAAATGGCCATTTTGGAGAAATCTCCTGGCGCTATTTGACAGAGCTTTTCGGCAAGCCGCACATATCCTTCGTACATCACTATTTGAAAGCAGGTGTGAGTGAATCTTTCGGCCTGTTCCTTTATGGCCGCGACCACCTTCGGGTGGCTGTGTCCAACGTTCATCACGCCTATACCGCCGGAGAAGTCGACAAACTCTCGACCTTCGGCATCGTAGATGATAGCGCCGGCGGCGCTTTTTGCGAAAATTGGAGTCAAACTGCTGGGACCCTGTGGTACAAATTTGTATCTTAGGTCACTAAGACTCTCGCCTTGAGAAGCTTTCATATCATCTCCCGGGTTGAATGAGCCCGCCGGAACCGCTTCCGTAAAAGAAATTAGGCCCGTCGGAGGAAGCATTGGCACAAATTTGTTCCTGAGCTACCTCAAAACTCTTAGCCTCGAACGCCCTTTACGCGGCTTTTATGCAGAATTCCAATCGTGGGTTAAAGTAGAGCAATTCACGTGCCACCTGGACCATCAAGTCATGGAAGCACACCGGGCAGGGATCGTAGCGAGGGAGGTTGAGTTAACTTTCGAAGGTTGTGATTCATTTCTGACTCTAACTTTTCACAAATAATGCTTAAGAGTGAGGTTTCGGGCGTGATACACTACTGAATCTAATCTCCAGGATCAATCGTTGGCCTGATCTCAGGTCTCCTGGCGCCTTTTTTGATTCGCATGTGAATCAAGACGGCCAAGTCCATGCTTTCTAAGCTTGCGAACAACCGTAGGCTGACTTACCCCGAGGTAGCGCGCCAACTCCCTCGTTGTGCTGCAAAGCGAAATCGCCCTTTGCAGGGTCACCCTTTCGGTATCCATGACAGCCCCGGGCAGCCCCGGCCGGCCCTGCCCGGCATCCGAGACCTCCTGGCGGCTGCCGCCGGCGATCTCAATCAGATGCTCCTCAAGGACATCGTTATCGCTCAGGAAAACCGCCCTTTTTATCATGCTCTGCAGCTCGCGAACATTTCCGGGGAAAGAATAGGAAAGAAGAAAATCGAAGGCGGCAGGTGAGATCTTCTTGTTCATCCTCAAGGAGCGGTTATATTTATTGAGAAAGTAGCGGACCATCTCGAAGATATCTTCCGAGCGCTCGCGTAAAGGAGGAATCCGAATCGTAAAAGTGTTCAGTCTGTAATAAAGATCGCGCCTGAAACGTCCCCTGGCGGCCAGTTTTTCCAGGTCCTGATTGGTTGCCGCAATAACCGCGCAGTCCACCTTTATCGGCTTCAGGCTTCCAAGGCGCAATACCTGGAAGTCATCCAGATATTTCAGCAACTTGGCCTGTAGGTTGAAAGGGAGGTCGCCGACTTCATCCAGAAAAAGCGTTCCTTCCTGGGCAAGTTCAAAAAGCCCTGCTTTGCCCCCTGTACGCGCGCCGGTAAAGGCGCCTTTTTCGTATCCGAAAAGCTCCGCCTCGAGCAAACTTTCCGGAAAAGCTGCGCAGTTTATCTGGATGAAAGGCTTTTCGGAGCGCTTGCCGTTTTTGTGAATGAACTTGGCTAGAAGCCCCTTACCGGTTCCGGATTCCCCAAGCAAAAGGATATTGGATGCGTCCAGGTTGGCGAGCTTGAATGCGGCTGTTATTGCTTTTCGCATATTCGCGTTTTCAGCTATTATCTCCTGCTTTTCAAGCTCGAGAACAGACAGTCCAGCGAGTTCCTCTCTATATTTTTCGCTGACCATGCGGCTCTGCTCCAGTTGATCCCGGACCTTGTTGAGCTCCGTTATATCCCGTTCGTTGACAACCACCATCGAAAGATTGCCCGTCTCGTCGTATACGGGTGTGCCGGTAACCAGGAGCGACCTTGATGTTCTGCGGACATTCTGGATGATGCTGACCTGCCTGAGGGTCTCGAGGACTTCCAGGGTTGCGGAGCGGTCAAAAATGCCTTCCCTGACCATATCTGAGACGTACCTTCCGACCATGTCTTCTGCATCTACGCCATTGAGTCTTTCGGAAGCGCCGTTTATGCTGACGACCTTTCCGCTCCCGTCACAAACCCAGATGCCGTCGGAAGATGATGCGAAAATGGCTTTAAGCTCCCGGTTCAGGGTCTGACAGGTTTCCAGTTCGCCTCCCAACCCGGCTCCCGAAGCCCTGAGGCAGCATACTGCGCCGCGCGGCGCCCGCGCCCGGCCGACAAGCGATATGTCGGCGCAAAGACCCAGCTCTCCGTGCAACAACCGTAAATCGGAGCGGCTATTCCCTGTCTGGAGGCATTGCATCACCTGTTTGCCCAGCGCAGGCAGGATTTCTGTTATCCGGGCCGCAATGCGTGTTTCATCCAGGCCAAGCAGAGCGCGAGCGGCTTGATTCGAATATGTGATGAACCCGGACTTATCAGTTGCAAAAACTGCAATCCGCGCATTATCCAGAATTTCATCATGCTTGATCTTCTTTTCCATTTTCGCCTTGCCCCGCATCGTGACCGGCGCATCAGGGCCAAGAACCGACTGTAGTTGTTGGAAACTTCCACGCCCTGAAACGGAAGATGTTAGTATACCATTACCCTGGTCCAGGGAATAGTTCTCTACTATCCCTGCAAAAACCAGGCTCTGAAACCCGCAGGTTCTTAAAATCTTATCCGTGAATAGTGAAAAATAATTCCTTCCGATTCTCTCGCTTCGCGACGAGCAGTGATGGCGAAAAGCGTTGGAGCAGATTATTCATTTCAGTTCAGTGTTCATTGTTCACTGCTCACCGGGTTTTTCGGGAAGCCCGGCCGTCGCAAACCCCTGAAACCCGGAAGCCTGGTCCACTTGGACTTCTCTTATGACGAGGATGGCGTCGATGCCTAGAAGAGAACACGTGCAGGTCTTGGCGATGGTGAATTAGCGGCTCTTTTCATTACCGATATGATATTATATGATATCGTATGAATTGATTCACATGAATGCTCAGGAGACATGATGCTCAGAAAAACGATCCTGCTCAGTGAAGACATTGTTAAACGAGTTGGGCTTATTTCCAAAAAGGAGGACCGCGACTTCTCCAGCAGCTTGCGCTACGCTCTGCGAATCGGTCTGCTTGCCATCGAAAACCCGGAACTGACTGCGGAGGAAATAAAGGATATCCTTGAGGCTAAGGCGGAACTCGATGCCGGTATGGTGGAGGAATTGGACATTGAAAGTCTATGAGACTGCCAAGTTTCAAAAGCAAAGGAAGAAACTGCGAAGTGATTCAGAAAAGACGGCTCTCAAAGGAGCCTTAAGGGCAGTCGCTGAAGATCCGTTGGGCGGGAAGAAGCTAAAAGGAGAAGTTAAAGACCTTAGGAGCTTGAGATATTTCGCAGAGGGGCAGGAAAGGCGAATAATCTACAAAATCGAGGAAAACGCAATTTATCTTTTCTCCTTCGGTCCTCGGGAGGGTATTTACAAGTGAGCTCAGGGGCCGGCGCCGGTCAACTCATGAATCCGAGACATCGCGACCAGCCTAGGCGGGGGCTTGGCCCATTTCCCGCATCACGCAAGCCAAATTGAGAGAAATTACCCGAAATACTTATAACCTGACGTATGCCATCGCCGAAGCTGACAACCGGAGAACGCGTGATCTGCTGAGAGGGAAGGCGAAGACCGCTCTCGACCAAAAGAACAGGCTGGAGAAAGAGTCGGTACGGTTAAAACGGGAACTGGAATCGGCCTCGCGCGCTGCTGAGGGCAGCCGCGAGCCTCCGGAATCCCTTTCCCAACTTTTGAAATTATGGGGAATTTAGAAACGGACGAACGTGCCGATCTGAGGCTGAGGCTTCGAAAGGAACTGAAGAAGCTTATCGAGTTGGTTGACATTTACCAAGGGGGCTCACCAATACCTACGCCCGAACTGGCGCCAAAGGCTTTGGAGGATATGGCGACGGTTTGTTCCAAAAGACGGGCAGGAATATCGCAGAAAGAGCTGTGGGCTGGACTATTCATGCCGGGGACGAAAGCCTAAACTCAAAACAAGATCGCCGCTGGAACCCGAACGGGAAACCCGCAAAGACAGCAGGGGCAACACTTATCTGTAGTGCTGTGAACAAGTCTTATGACGAGAATAGCGTCGATGCCGACAAGAGAGCATGTGTAGGTTTGGGCGATCGCCGGAAAGGGTCCGAAGAATCAAGATGTTTCATTCAATTTGTCTGAAGACGGAGAATCATTTGAGGTCCAGGAAGTCACCGGGTTCGATATCCGCCTCTCTGAGTATAGCTCGAAGGGTTCCTTCCGGCATATCGCCCGGGTGGTTCGGTACGGTGGTATAGCGATTGGTTTTCTCGTGATATCAGATTTCATGGCTTTCAGCGGCCTGCCGGTCAAAAGCAAAGCCGAACGTCCTGAGGCTTGTTACAATCTCTCTGTATCGGAAGCCCGCCAGCCGTCCCATTTCATGCACTGACAGTAAGGGGATAGTCGAAGGAATCGCCGATGCTTAAGAGTTCAATATCCCCTGAACGAACTCTCCGTGCTTCGATGAGCTTCCTGGCCACATCTCGCGCGATCTCCAATGCTTCTGTGGCTGTGCGCCCTTGCGCCACCAGCCCCTGCGCCTCCTCATAGGTTGTCAGGTAGACTCCCTCCGGCAGTTTCTCGACGTGGATATTGATGATTCTTTCCATAAGACCTCACTCAACTGCTGATTACCGATTTTCGCAAGGCCATGTTCCGTCCTCCGCTTTGAATGCACTGAAACTATAGCACAAGCGCTGTAACCGAGAAAGGTATTAGGGTACCTCTATTGCTAACCTAATACTGTTCTAACGGCAAGTCCCGCTGTGGCGCTTTTGGACCTGCTTTTCGACAGGTCCCCGGTCACATCTGAGCAGGAAGCCAAAAGGGTACAAGCCAAAAGGGCCATCGGGGATTGACAAAGTCCGGAAGATATCCTATGCTTCGCAGGGATGTCAAAAAGGGATCTTTATGAATAAACACCTGTTTCTGAATATTCGCTCTTTGCTTCCGGGCCGGCGCGGGCTCGATGGACCCGCTTTTTTGTCCTTTTCGGGCTTCTTTTTTTTCTTCTTCAGGAGCGTCCACCTGGGATATTAACTTATCGAAAAAGGCCCCAGGGTGGAGCAGGAATCTTCCCGGGGGCCGCTAAGTCCTAAGCCCCGAGGAGTTTTCTTCGGGGCTTTTTTATTGCAGTCAACTCAAAATCTGATCGGAGGATTTGCCGTGATTCTCGTACTCGGGAAAGGGACAACCAGGGAAGAAGTTGAAAGGCTCAAAGACATACTTCGTTCTGAGGGCCATATGGTGAAGGAAATAGGAGGGGTGGAAGAACGAGTCCTGGGAATTGTCGGCAAGACGCCAAGGGAGAGCGCATATTATGAATCGTTGCCTGGCGTGGAAAAGGCCGTTCCGATATCCAAGCCATACAAGCTGGTGAGTCGCGAACTGCATCCCGCTGCTTCCATTATAAAGGTCGGAGACGTCTCCATAGGCGGGGGCCGCCTGGTAGTGGTCGCCGGCCCATGCGGCGTTGAAGACAGGCGGACGACTCTGGACATTGCGCGCGTCGTGCGCAAACACGGGGCAGTGCTTTTCCGGGGCGGCGCTTTCAAGCCGCGGACCTCGCCCTATGCGTTCCAGGGTCTGGGAGAGGAGGGGCTGAAGATACTCAGTGAGGTAAGGGAGGAGACCGGGCTTGGCATTGTTTCGGAGATGACCTCTCCGAGCCAGGCCGACCTGATGATGAAATACGTCGATGTTGTTCAGGTCGGCGCTCGAAACATGCAAAATTTCGAACTGCTGAAGTCCGTTGGCCGAATCGGCAAGCCGGTGCTTTTGAAGAGGGGATTGTCGGCGACTATCGAGGAATGGCTCATGTCCGCCGAATATATTCTCTCGGAAGGAAACGACCAGGTTATCCTGTGCGAACGCGGGATTCGCACATTCGAGCGCTACACGCGAAATACTCTGGACCTCACCGCCGTTCCCGTCATAAAGAAGCTTACCCACCTGCCGATTATAGTGGACCCGAGCCATGCCACGGGAATCAGGGCAAAAGTCAGTCCCATGGCCCGCGCATCCATAGCCGCGGGCGCCGATGGTCTCATAGTGGAAGTGCACACAGAACCCGACAAAGCCCTGTCCGATGGGCCCCAGAGCCTCTATCCGGAACAGTTCGAGCAACTCATGAGAGACCTTTACGTCATTGCTCCGGTGGTGGGAAAACAGCTCGATTACGCTTACCTCGACAAAGCTGCTGTCATGAGACCGCGCCGGGGCGAGGGCAGGGCGCCTGCAACGGTCGCCTACAGCGGCGTGCCCGGTTCTTTTTCGCACAAAGCATGCGCGCAGTTTTTCGGCACTGAGGTCCCTCTGCGGAACAGTTCCTCATTCAGAGAGGTCTTCGAACTGGTGGACAGCGAACAGGCGGCCTTCGGCGTCGTTCCTGTCGAAAACAGTCTCACGGGCAGCATTCATGAGAACTATGACCTGCTGCTCGAATTCGAGCTCAAAATAGTCGGTGAGTTGACCCTCAGGATCAAACATAATCTATTGGGGCAGGCGGAGGCGACGATCGAAGGCCTGGAAAGAATCTATTCCCATCCGCAGGTCTTTCAGCAGTGCAGGGAGTATCTTGAAAAAAATCCCGGCTGGGACTTGATCGCTTTTAAAGATACGGCTTCGGCTGTTCAAAGGGTGAGAGAGGGAGGCGACCCCAAAGAAGCCGCCATAGCCGGAGAAGAAGACGAACAGTTTTCACCGATGGCGGTGCTGAAGGAGGGCATAGAGACCAATCCCCGTAATTTCACCCGATTCGTGGTCATATCCAGGAATGAATCTCTTCCCGGCCCTCAAAATAAATCCTCCCTGATCTATTCGGTAAGCGACAAGCCGGGGGCTTTGTTCGAAACGCTCCGGATTTTTGCACAAAACGGCATAAACATTGTCAAACTCGAATCGAGGCCGATCCACAGCAGGCCCTGGGAGTACCTGTTCTATGTAGATTTGGAAACCGACGTGACCGAAGAGAACCGGAGCCACATCCTGGCCGAATTGCTGGACAAGACCGAGTTTTTCAAATTCCTAGGAAGCTATAACAAAGGCGCCCAGGTGTGAAGGGTGAACGGTGAATCGAGAAGCGGGAAGCGAGAGGAGTTTCGACTTTCGAGTTTTGAGCGTTTCGTTTTAGGCGACCAAAAACTATCAACCATCAACCATCAACTGAAAACTCTTCTCGCTCCCTGCGCCCCGGGATTTGATGCTACTTCTATTCACCATTCACCACTCACTATTCACCATTCACTGCTCTTCCACTGCTCTTCCTGAGCACGGCGATCGTCGCGCCCCAGCCACCCGCCTCAGGACCGGCCTCGCTGAACGAAATCACCATGGGATGGCTCTTCAGGACCGCATGGACTGTCCGGCGCAGGACCCCTGCGCCCTTTCCGTGAATTATTCGGACCTCGTCGAATCCCTTCCCGCTGGCCGCTTCCAGGTAGTCGTTCAGAAGGTCTTTCACTTCGTTTGGCCTGAAGGTATGCAGGTCGATCGAGTCTTCGATGGGGTATCGGATTACTTCGTCTTCTTCCATGGTCCACCATTATTCTATTCTCGTATGTTAGACTTATATGGCGCCCTACCGAAGAAAAATAACCACTCTGCGTCGTGCGAGCGCGTAGCGGGCAGGCGGACCGACGCCATTCTCGACGCTGTCCCTTCATGACATGTCTATAATCACTGTCCATGACCAGAGACGGGGCGTTCGCGGAAGGCCTTGAATGGCTGTTTGCAAGAATGTTCTGGTAATTTGCGCCGAATTCTGTTTTGAATACCGTGCCCAATCGGCTGGTGTTCACTCACAGACCCCGAAACAGGAAACAATTGCATGCTGACAAACCTGGTGTCGAATTTCGCTATATCGTGTCTTCACGGGGCAGGGTATTTCGGCGCGGCCTTCCTGATGGCGCTCGAAAGCATGATCGCCCCTGTTCCAAGCGAAGCGGTGATGCCTTTCGTCGGATTTATGGTTGCCGATGGCAAATGGGACCTCTGGGCCGCCATTGTTGTAACCAGCGCCGGGTCGGTAGTGGGGTCC
The DNA here is from genome assembly GCA_003165235.1 of Syntrophobacteraceae bacterium. Taxonomy (GTDB): domain Bacteria; phylum Desulfobacterota; class Syntrophobacteria; order Syntrophobacterales; family Syntrophobacteraceae; genus SbD1. The sequence goes on along the minus strand of PLSV01000384.1, from coordinate 31,801 downwards.
GCAATCTCGTATGCGATGGGCTACTACGGAGGCAGGCCTTTTGTGCTGAAGGTCGGCAGATACCTGCTTCTCAACCCGCACGACCTTGAGCGGACAGAGGATTTTTTCAGCCGCCGCAAGGGGACCCTGACTCTTTTCATCAGCCGGTTTATACCCGTTGTGAGACATCTTGTCTCCGTTCCCGCAGGGACCGGTAAAATGAAGCTTTTTCCTTTCCTCATGGCGACCCTTGCCGGTGCGACCCTGTGGAATTCTTTCCTCCTTGTCTGCGGGATGTATCTCCGTGAGAGATGGGACCTTGTTCAGCTCTATTCCCATCAGGTCGATATCGTGATCGTTGCGGTCCTGCTTGCCGGACTGGTCTTTTTTGTGAAGTTCCGCTACAAAAGCGCACTGAAGAATTAATCTAATCTGACGTCAGTCTTTCGCGTCTTCGCGTGAGTCATCCGTAACTTCCTGCTTTTCTAAAATCTCCCTGCTTTCAATTTCGGAAAGAACCCGGATGACGCTCTGCACCACCTTCTGGGGTATGCCGGCCTCTTCGAGTTCGAAGGCCGAGGCTTCCTGAATTGCATCCAGGCTGCCGAAGCGCTGGAGGAGCATCTGCCTTCTGCCGGGGCCTATGCCCGGAATGCCGTCCAGCGCCGAGGTGAGAAGGGAGACCCTATGCACGTTCTGATAGTGCGATATGGCGAACCGGTGGGCCTCGTCCCGTATTCGCTGGAGCAGGTGTAGAATGTCCGGACTCCGGTGCAGGAAAAGGGGGTTCTTTCTGCCTGGCAGATAGATCTTTTCGTATAGCCCTTTTCCCTTCTCCCCTATGTCTGATTCGCGCTCCTTGGCTATGGAGGCGACCGGGAGCGACTCAGAAGTCCCGAGTTGCTCCAGCAGGCGCACGACGGTGTTCAACTGGCCCTTTCCGCCGTCGAGAAGAAGCAGATCGAGTCCTGCGGAAAGTTCCCGGTCATTTTCAATAAACCTGCCTATTACCTCGGCCATCATTGCCGGGTCGTCGGGTTCGCTCTTTAGTCTTATCCGGTAGCGCCTGTAGGAAGCCTTATCCGGGCGTCCGTGTTCAAAAACGACAAGCGCCCCGACAGCGTGCTGTCCCTGGATGTTCGAGATGTCCACGCACGCGATTCGGGCGGGCGTTCTCGGCAGCTTGAGGAGGCGCTGAAGACCGTCTATGAGCGCCGTATCTCGCATCCGCCAGCGTCTGCGGCTGATGAATCCCTCGCGGGCGTTGGTTTGCGCCATATCGAGCAGGTGCTTCCTGGCGCCTCTTTTTACCGCCCAGACCCTCACGTGTTTTTCTTTCTTCTCCGATAGCCATTCTGAGAGAACCGTTTCGGAATCGAGCGAAATGGGAACGAGCACCTCATCGGGAATGAAGGCGCCTTCGTAGTAGTATTGCTGAATGAAGGCCGAAATAAGCTCATGCCGATCCCCCTTGGCCTCCTTAAGGTCGAAGGCCCTCTGGCCGGAATGCACTCCCTGCCGGATAAAAAGAACCACCAGTTCGCTCCGGCCTTCCTCCTGGTGGATGCCCAGCACATCCTGGTCCAGGAAACGGTCGGATACGACATGCTGTTTTTCGATTGTGGCTGCGATATTTCGCAACCGGTCGCGGTAGAAGGCGGCCAGTTCGAACTGCAGCGCTTCGGCGGCCTCTTGCATCCTTTTTTGAAGCTGTCTTTGAAGGATGTCGGTCTTTCCTTCCAAAAAGAGCACCACTTCCTCGACCATCTTCATGTACTCATCCCGGGAAACTTTGGCTGCACAGGCGGCGAGACATTGACCCATCGAAAAGTTGAGGCATGGACGTTCCCGCGGGATGAGCTTTTTGCCCTTGCAAAGCCTGAGCGGGAAAAGCTGGTGCAGGTATTTGAGCGTGTCGCGGGCCGCTCGAGCCGATGTATAGGGGCCGAAGTATAGCGCTCCGTCTTTTTGAAACCGCCGTACTATGTCCAGCCTGGGGTAGGGGTCACGAGGGTCGATCCGGATCGAGAGGTAGTTTTTGTCGTCTCGTAGCACGACATTGTATCGCGGGCGGTGTTTCTTTATGAGGCTGGCCTCGAGGAGCAGCGCCTCCTTCTCCGATGATGTAATGGCGTATTCGACATCGGCGGCCTTGGCGAGCATGATCCTGGTCTTGATATCTATCGCGTCGCTGTCCCGAAAATAATTGCCGATCCGTTTCCTCAGGTCCCGCGCCTTTCCGATGTAAAGGATAGTCCCGCCTTCGTCCTTGAACATGTATATGCCGGGCAGGTGAGGAAATGCCGATATCCGCTCCGCGAGGGCGGCAGGTTCGGGCCGCCCGGCTTTGGATTTATCCTCGTTATCGGGCCCGGCGGGTCCGTTTTGGTTTTCGGCTTCAAGTTCGAGCATTTTTGTATCTGTTTTTAAGTTACCGGAATTTTGATTATCTCGATTTCGATTATAGCACATAAGCCGTAAACGCTCACTGCGAAGAACACTAGAGCTTGGTGTTTGAGAGTACGTTTCGCTGAGCGCCGATAAGGTGGGGCGTCTCCTGTTCCGCGAGGTTGTTCTGCCCCAGAATCAGGCCTGTGGCAGGCCCTGAGCATGATTTTATCACCACGTTTTTTGTCCTCGTCAGTTGAGCGGGTGGAAGGCGGTCAGGCTCCGGCCATCGGGCCGTAACGCCGAAAATAAGGCAAAGATCCACTACAGCATGCCTCGCCATGGCGAAAGTCAGTTGCGCCTGACGCACGCAGGCCCCTTCGAGGCCAGCTATTGCCAACGCGCTTGTGCCCACAGCCAATTAAACTGACGGCGCCTATTGTTTCAACAATCAGATGTACTGAGTCGATCCAGGCCTTGTTCACCCTCTCTTCATTCAATCCACTCCACCGTGAAAGATTTTCTATATCTCTGCTTTTTGCCGCTTCTGGTTGCCGTTTTGCAGAGCCAAATCCTTTTGTGGCATGCTGTTGACGCGATGTGGGACTGGATTTCTAAATTCCGCTAACGGACGGTGAACGGAGGGACCAGATTATTATGCCGGTAGTTCCAAACAGCGATTTTGTGCAGTCGGTGATGCCCAGGGGCGAGCTCGCCTACAATACTATCGACCGGGCAACGCCTGAGAGCTTTGGCGGCCAGGTGGGGGCTATGCTCGGCCAGGCCTGCGATCGGCTCATGCAGCACGCAGTGCAGCGCCAGCAACTCGCCAATGAGACGAAGGTCAATGACGTTTATGTGAATCACTTTTCGCCGGCAGCCCGTGAGATCTACCAGAATTACATGAAGCTCGAAGGCAAGGACGCCGAGGCGCAGTTCCCGGCATTCCAACAACAGATGAACGACCTTCGCTCGCAGATAAAATCCGGCCTGCCGAATATGATGCAGCAAAAGGCGTTCGACGAGGCGAGTACGCGCAGGGTCGGGCGGAGCTTGATGGCATGGCGAGATACGCCGCTGCCCAAACGAAGGCTTGGGAATGGAATACGCACACGGCCATTATGGCCGACCTGGTAAACGAGGCCGAGGCAAACTGGAATAATCCGCAACGCCTTCAAAACGTGCGCGACCGGATGGATAACGAAACAGCCGACTATGGCTCAAAGCACGGCTGGAGTGGTGATGTGTTCCGATATCAGCTCGGCGAGAACAACGACAAGCTCTGGAGCGCGGTCATAAAGCGCAAGGCGCTCTCCGGCGATTTCACCGGGGCAATGCGCACCTATCAGGACCAGGTGGGGTGCGGGGAAGTCACTTCCCCGCTCTTTTCGGTTGCCTCAACTTGAGCGCAACTTAGTATGAGTCAATCATCAAGCCGGGATCTCGGGGTTTGGCTCAAAGTCTGCCGTCGAAAGGGACTCCAGAGCAATTTAAAGATATCAGACCCCTTCATATGCTTACCGAGAAGGCGCAGGAGCTTGTAAGTGCGGACGGGGCGCCAGAAAATCCGGTGGGCGAACAGCAAGGCGTAGCCTTTCGTGCGGACTCGGTTTATCGCGGCGTTGGATAGGGCGGTGTGGTCGATGTCTGTGCACTTGAACGATTTGTGCCAATCCCGTCCGTCGTCAATGATCCCGCGGTCGATATACTCCTGCCATAAGGGGGCGCCCCGGTAGGCGCACAGACGGCTAAAGCCGAAAGTGTCCACCTGCAGCCGGGCGGCAAAACGGAAGCTGGCGATGATATCCTTCGCGGTCTCGCCGGGAGAGCCAATGATAAAAAAGCCGTGCACCCTGTCGATGCCGTGCCGCTTCGCTTCACTGATCGCGTGGGCCACCTGTTTCAGCGTCTGGTTCTTATGCAGCCGGTCCAGGACCTTTTGCGTACCCGCCTCAACCCCGAAAGCCAGAGAATTGCAGTTGGCCTTTTTCATTAGCGGCAGTTGATCCACAGCCACTGCATCCACTCGTCCTTCGCAGCCCCATCCGAACTTGAAGTGGCGCTTAATGATGCCCCCACAAATTTCGCCAATGCGCTTGCGGTTTATGAGAAAGTGATCATCGGTCAGATAAATCTCGCCATAACCCAAATCGTCGAGTTGCTGCATTTCTCCCAGGACGTGTTCCGAGGAACGGTAGCGCCATTTGCCCTGACACAGGGCCGGGATATTGCAGTAGATGCAGGAATAGGGGCAGCCTCGAGAAGTCTGCATGGTGCAGAATTTATCCAGGGAGATAACTCCGGGGACATCGAGTGGCAAGGATTCTATGTAGTCTATGGGCAGGCTGGTGCGGTCAGGGTAAGGAAACTTATTCAGGTCCTGCAGGAGTGGACGTGGGTTGTTTCTAACAATCTCTCCGGCGTCACGCCAGACCAGACCGGCTACTGCACCCGGGTCGTCGAGCTTGTCCAGGTAGTCCGGCAGGAGTTCTTCGCCCTCTCCGATCCCTAAGCAGTCCAGGTCAGGGCAGTCCTGGAGGATGCGGTCCGCATTCATGGTGACGAAAGCGCCGCCTGCGATAAGGGAGATTTTCGGGGCGGCGGATCTTAGCCGTCTGGCCAGGTTTTTGAGCGCCGGGTAGGTGCTCGTCGAGAGGCAGGAGAGGGCAATGACGTCGGGGCGCTCCTCTTCCACAGCCCGGGAGATGTGCTCCGCCTGCATCTGCGGGTGACAGGTATCGAACAGCCTCACCCGGTGGCCGTGGAGGCGCAGCACCGGCGCCAGCGTCTGGATTCCCAGGGGTGGAAAGGCTATCACTTTGATCCGGCCATCGTCAGACCGGGAATCGTTCAACTCCTCCGGGAGTAGTTGGGAAAATTTTTCATCCCGGACGTACACCATGAAGACATGCATCAACCATCCTTTGCTACCGGTTGGTCAAGGAGAGCCAGCGGGTGGCATGGGGGCATTCAGGTTCTCAAAAAAGGCGGTCTGAAGGCAGCCTCAACTCCGCCTGCGCGGGTAGCGCGTCCACCCTCTCGCCGCGTTCCACAACCTCCGGGGAGACAATAAAATCACCTTTGACGGTGCCGGTTGGCCGTTCTTCGTTGTCTCTCTTTGGCATTAAGTCATCCCATTCATCCTGTGAACGGAGCCAGAGATCTTATTCCATCACGCCGAATGAATTCCTGGCTGGAATGTCACCAGGTAAGAAGAACGGCCATTGGCGGGCTTAAATGCGGTTCGGAAGGTATTTGGCAGCCACTCCGTTGAACCATCGAGCTTTTGAGGCTATGGTTATACTCATCAACGTTCTGGATAGGAAGATGGGGTCATTTCCATCTCTATCCATACTGCCTCCCGATGCGAGAAGCAGTATATCGCAGCGCTAAGCTACAATCAACACAACATGCAAACAGAGCCGGAATAAAAGACTCGCACATGCCGCGCAATTCCATCAACTTCAGGTCCGCTTCATCTCCCGCACGGGGTCCCAAACCAACCGCCATTAACGTGGTTCTCAAGTTCGTGAGCAGCAGCTATTCCAACAACACGATATGGGGATCGAGGCAGACAGGTGGATCGAGCGGTGGTCCGGAGGTTGTGAACCTTGGACGCGCGGCTGCCCTGAATGGTGCGACTTTTGGTACAGATTCGACGTTCAATACCGTAGTTGGCGTCACCAGTTGGGATACCGATGCAATCAAGGAACAGGGCGCCAGCCCTTTCACCTCCAACAACATCTCTGTCCTCGTCAATTTGGCTTGCACGGCCTACCCGGCAAACTGCAAGTAACTATCTCCAGCGTGGAGCGAGGTGGCAGAAAGTATCAGGTGATGTTTTCTGAAGCGTGAGGAGTTGCGCCCCCCCCCCACACCTCCTCGCCGCTACGCGGCTCATAATTTCGACGATCCTCGAAGCGGGTCCCGCCGCCTGCAGTGAATATGGTTCACGGAAGGACTAAAAGTGCCTCTCACTCCTACTGCGTGACGAAATAACCCTTAACTGGCCTCGTTCCGGGGTCGATACGCTCGCCTGCCAGTTGTCGGCGATCGCGGATTCGGGGACCCACGGAGGCAGGGCCAGGCGAAAATGCGTTGAGAGGGCAAAGATAAAAGGCTCGTACATGCCGCGCAATTCCATTAACTTCAGGTCCGCTTCATCTCCCGTCCGGGGGATCAAACCAGCCGCCAATAACCTGGATCTCAAGTTCGTCAGTTGAGCGGGTGTAAGGCGGTCAGGCTCGGGCCAGCGGGGCGTAACTCCGAAAATCAGGCAAAGATCCACAACAGCATGCCTCGCCATGGCGAAAGTCAGTTGCGCCTGACGCGCGCGGGCCCCTTCGAGGCCAACCATTACCAATGCGCTTGTATCGAGGATCGACGTGAGCGCTGCGAGCCACGACTGATTATCGTGTTGAGACCGAAAATAGGCCAGCACCGGATATGACAGGTGGCTTTCGAGCAATTCCGCAGACCATCTCTCCCACTCATGCAAAAGCTCCCGGATCGATTCCATGCCGTACTCGTCATTGTGCCTGTGCAGCATTTCAGCCGCCGTGGGCGGCGAACCGGCGCGGGCGTCCAGAAGAGAAATGTTGACCTCACGCCTGGAAAAGGAGTTATTAAGACCCGGCAGGTAGCCGATTATAATCGCCAGAAAACCAAGTCCCGTTCCCGCCTCGGCTACCGTCAGCAGTCGTGCGAAAGTCGAAAGCGGCCGCACATCGCCCAGTCCCAGTGTGAAGAAAGTCGTTCCGCTGTAATATAGGGTTGTGGCGAAGCTTTCCCGGTTTTCGGATATGGCTGCGGCCCCCCAATGCATGAGCCCAAATCCCAGCATCAGCGTGAACGCCCACAAACTCAGGAGCACTATCAGGGAAAGCGGCCCGTAGATGCTCAACAAATTCTCGCTCGGCCGTCCGGCCGGCATCAGATGTACAATCCGTTTCCAGGCGCGCCACGTCACCCGGTAAAAAATGCGCGTCATCCGCATCCGTCGAGTGACCCGGCGCGGGAAAATAATGGTTTCGAACGCTTCCCACAGCACGAGAACTATGAGAAAAGCGCCGGCCAGCATTATAGCGATGGACACATTTATCTCCTTCCAGGAAGCAGGAAGCGGGGAGCAAAGAAAGAGCAGTGTGAGGCCTCAACAGGGCGATGAAAAAGGATTGGAAGTCCAACATCAACGTTCACGCGTTTCTCCCACCAGAGAACCGTTTCTTATCACCCTGCTGAAACAGGGTTAAAAAACCGTCCTTCCTTCCCGCTTCCTGCTTCTGCTTCTTGCCCCTTTTATTGAAGATAATGGTCTGTTGCGCCTCAAGCACGACTTTGCATGCTGAATTGTTCCACTGAGATCGATCTCCGGGTTTTTCTCAATCCAAAAGAATGTGGACAGGGTAGGGGAATTTTGATAAATAAACGGCACGATTAGATCGGGACGTGGCTCAGCTTGGTAGAGCGCTGCGTTCGGGACGCAGAGGTCGCTGGTTCGAATCCAGTCGTCCCGATTCTATTTACTTAGTGATTTCAGTAAGTTGATTCAATAAAGATAGGTTCTATTAGGGGGTCAACCGGGGGTCAGGGGTCAGTCTCTGGTCGGGTTGTCCCTTTTTCTTTCTCGTATGCTCATAAATTTTTTTCACGTGTTCTGGCCGTACTTGGCAGTACCGTTTAAAAGCGTCATTCGTTTCGTGCATGGTTGCTTTGATGATCTGTTCAGGTGAAAAATAATCCGCCAGCGCCGTAGCAGAAGAATGCTTTGTCCCTCCATAAAGGTCAACATCCTTGATGCCCAAGTTCTTGCATGCCCGCTTCCACCACCTATAAAGGTACTTTTTCCCGAACACGTCCCCTGCCTTTGCTTTCTTGCCGCCCCCACGTTTTGCCGATGCTTCATTGTGGCGGAAGAACGGCAGGTCATGGAGACCCCGCACTGAAGATGACCTGAGCATCTCCAAATCCTCATCAGTCAACGGAATGGGTTTTGGTTTCCCCTCACTTTTCATCGCCTTGGAGTCTCTGATCGCAATGAAGCCACCGGCAATGAAGATGTCTCTTTCCAGGATGGATAGCAGTTCAGCAGGGCGAAAAGCAATGTAGGTCGCCAGCCATCGTATCCCAATGTAGATTTTGGAGTTTATGTGGTGCGAAATCCTATATACCTCGTCAAGTATGGATTCTTGAATCTCCTTTTCCACGATATTTCGCCATCCAAGTTCATACGCGACAGTCGGAAACATTGGTATTTCATGAGGCTTAAGTTCTACACGCCTTGTGACCCATCTCCAGAAACAACGGAGGCATGAATTAATCTCATGGCGTGTTTTACCGGCAATATCCCTCCGTTCTCCCAAGGGTTTATCTTTGTCGCAAAGTTTTCTCTGCTTGTCCAAAAAATCTTCAATATCGGCGTATTTGATGGTCTTGATGTTCCGATCTTTCCATTCTTCCTTCGCTCTATCCAAGAAACTTTTGATGTTGTTCAACTGCTTATAATCAACTTTGTTTGGGTTTTTCGCAATGTACTGGTCTGCTAAGTTTGAAAAAGAAAGCGGGTTCGAGGTTTGGTAGTCCCGAAAATCAAAAGTGTTCTCATTCACCTTAAACCTGAATCCGGTCAGGTCATCCGTTGCATCCGTGTATGACCTATACCTCCTACAAATTTCTTTACCGTCCTTCCTGAATTTCAGTTTAAAACGGGTAGCATACTGGTCGGGATGGTTAGAGCATGTCAGCCCATCTACATGGTTATCCCGAAACTTGCTACCGCACACAGGACACGTTTGATCCGTTTTGATCCGACCAAGCATACATCTCTCCTTTCCTCCTGGAGGAAGATTGTATTGTTGGCGGTCATCCCGTGTTCTCATTTTGAAATCAGCCTTGTGGAGTTACTGGTTATCGCTTCCACAAGTCAAATATGTTTTAAGAAATGAGTGAAATCGGGATGTCGCCGGGAATTTTTTAGGCCCTAAGCAAGTTGACCACGATCATTGACGTGAATGGCTTGCCGGACGCCGTTTTAAAGCCTTCTTCATTCAGTCTGTCGGCAACCTGTTGGTAGGTCATCCTTTTCTGTTTGGGTTTTTTGCGCCGTAGTTCCTTGATCCTTTTGAGCAGTTCCTCATGCTGCTCAGATTCCATATAGCCTTTCCGCCCTTCACATTTGCCCTTCTCGGAGCGAACTTTTTCACGGGCATTCCGCAATTTCTTGACGAGGAGATTCTTTTCCAGTTCGGAAAAAATCCCTTGGATTTGGACAAGGGCCTTTCTCATGGGGTCAGAGTGAATCGCCTCGGTCACATCTTCTTCGGTTCGTGCAGATATCAGGGTCACCCCCTTTGATGCTAAATATATGAGCAAGGTTTCCTGAATACGGTATTCACGAGCCAATCTGTCCAACCCTTCGATGATTACTGTCCTAATGCCATCACGGAGTATCGCGGTCATCATCTCTTGGAAAGCGGGTCTGTCGGCTTCGCCTTTAGTACCAGATACTGCTTCTTCCTTGAATACCTCCACGATCTCGTAACCCGATTTTGCCGCATACGCCAGTATCGTTTCTTCCTGCCTGTCGAACCCATTCCCGGTAAGTTGGGATTTCCCGCTCACTCGGATGTAAGCATATGCTCTGATTCGCTCTTCCATGTCCCGTTTGCTCCCTTTTGTTTATCGTTGCCTCCTTTCTACAGGCTCCATCGGCGTTTGTCAAGACTTATATTGTTGTATTCCGTAGAATGTAACACTACATTATGGATAAGATGCTGCATTTATTGGTATAATATCTTTTCTTATTCGGCGATGAGCCGGACGCCGGGCGGAGGGGATTAGTCAGGCCGGGCGCATAACAATGTCATGCAGGGTTATCTCCCAAAAGAAGAAAAAATGTAGCCAGAGGCCAGACAGTTAAAACTCAAGGGCGGAATTTTACGCCCGGCCAGACGGGATTAACTAACCTGTCCCGTATCAGTAAGTTTATCGTTATTGACCGCCAAGCATACCAAGGAGCAACCGACAAACTTTAACCGTCAATTCCCGGCGCTGGTCGTAAGGCAGCGCTGAATTCTTGGTCTACAAGGACACTACTTGTCCGACCAGTTGAGTCATTAATTTTTCTATCTCCAACCGGTTAAGGTTGATGATCTTGCGCTGAGATTCAACGATTGGCTGTAATCTTTTTTTCTCTTCCATGGGTGATCCTTTCACAATTAGGTTTTATTTAAGTATTAATAATATTAGTAGTAATAAAATGATGAAGAATACACCTGCGAAGGAGGCATGATGGAAACAATCGAAGTGATAGAGCATGTTTTGAATAAGCGCCAGAAGGTATTAGGTTTGACGCTATAGCAAATTAAGCGTCTACTACTGGCCGAATATGGGTTTAAAACGTCCGAAGCACAATTGTCTAGGTAGATGACAGGCATTGATTGTATGCCTATACATATGGAAAAAGCACTTACCATCTTATTTAACGAAAGGAATTCATGTGTATAAACAATTGATAGGGTATCGTCCATGTGAGAAAAATCCTCAACACAAAGCATCTATATTCATTAGTATCAATGATGACACTCTTGGTTATCGCAATTGCTATTATGTGGAATGTCCATGTGGATTTATGGCACAACTATCATGGAGATATGACCCTGAATGTGATCCAGAGTTCATCGACAATATTTATTATGTATTTTCAATTAATCAATAAACTAACATGGTGTGAATATGGCGATGTATTAGTAGGTGTGGCGACCTGCTTATACAGTCACTCACACCAGCCACCAGATTTTATAATGTGTGACTGATTGGAGCCATGTACTCTAGTCTCATTGGTGTATCATTTGTCCTTTACACTGTAAAGTACAAACAATTAACAAATAGCATTTAATAAAACATTTAATAACTGGTATGTGGTGATACATTTGGTATATCGTTAATAATGTTTTTGATATCGCCACTTATTAATAAGGAGGTAAGAATTTATGGAAAGAACACCCTAGTTAAGCCATTAGCCATTTGAGCGATTTATTACTCTGACATTTGCTGGCAGAAGGAATATGAAATATGTAGCAGAGCGGGTTGCTGAATGGAGGATAACGCTAATCGAGCAGGAGGCTATCCAAATTGCCTATATCGGCGTGGTCTACTCCACCGACACTCAAGCGCATGTCCACCTGCTCATGCTTGGCAAGAACAGATTCGGAAAAACTTTATTGGATGTGAACGGCCACAAATGGGAAAAAGAGTGGAGGCATGGAATGGCTACAATGGAGCCAATAAGGAGTGAAGTTGGAGCCGACTACTATATCCAGAGCCATATGGCTGCGAACAATCCAGATTCTTGGGAAGTTCTGCTCTTTAACCAGCAACTTCTCAGACAACTCCGCCATAAGCGAACTATTTACTCTGCCGAGGACGCGCTGCGGTTAGCCTTGTCATGACGACGATGCAAGGTAAGTTTGAATTTCGCCGTGCCACCGGCGATATCGTGTCAGGAAGGCATAACTCAGCCTACCAGAGCCGAATTACAACCGATGACTCACACACCTGATCGTACCATCTGTTTTTGCGAATTGTCCGCTGAACCATCTCAAAATTGCTGACAACCTACTTCCAATCTCCATCACCACCGCATTTCAGATGAGTAACCTTCGACCCACACACCATCCGCTTCGGCTTCGGCTGAATACACGACTTGGACGATTGTAACGCTCCTGGGACACACTTTATAATCTACTAAATTACTGGGACAGGATTGATATTACCTTGGTGTCAGGATATTTTTATACACTTTTTTCATTCCTTCAATAAAATCTTTCTTTCCACCGTACGAAGGATGCCGTATATACATAATATCTCTATTAGGAAACATCTCCTTTAATACTGACTCACCTACTCTACCAAGAGAGCATAGCGTTTTAGGCTTAAACAAATCGTAAATTAGCCTCAGATAAATATTACCTTCTCTGACTTCTGAAACATTGGGTTTCCTGTTGCTTGTTGGTATCCTGCTTTGGTGGGGATGGAAGGGAAATGCGTTCCATAAGATTGGTACAGCGTTGTTAACTTCTAGGAAAGTCCATAACATTTTTGCGGTATGTTCAGCCATAACTGGGTAGCATATGATATTGCTACCAAAGTCTTTAAACATATCATGTTTAGAAGTCATTATTACATCACCGCTTGTAAACGGTATACCTGTTATCCTACATCCCCTATAACCCGGTGCCTCACCAACTAGTAGAATATCTGATGTAAATCGTGTTAGATATGAAAGATATATCCGTAAATTATTAAGGGTACCAACATCATGATACTGATTGCACACAGTATCGGACGACCTTCTTTCATGTAATTGGCGTAGTAGATTTTCTAACATGTGCTAATGTCTCTTGAATATAACTCGTGTAGTTTATTCTTCTTTGATTGCTTGGGCTTTTTGCCCCAATAGCACTGTCTTTGCACTGTACATTCTTCGCAATTATCAATAAGCCACTTTCTTCCAGATGGACTTTTCAGCATTTTCATTATGTTCTGTGTTTCTTTCTGATACCTGAGTGATATGTCAAACTCCTTCATGTTTATTAGGCCGGGAAGAATCCTGTCGATTTCTGGTTTTACGGTGGATTTACCCCAACTTACAGGCACACCTATTGAACTATAGTCAATTGGAATACTCCTATTTTTCGGCAAAAGTACAGTATCGGCAGAGAAAAAGCCCCTTTTGGGTGTTTGAAAGCATTGTCCTACCTTGAAGTAGCCCACAATCTTGTTTCTGGAATTTTTAGATAAATCTACGTTTCTTGTGTAAAAGATTACATAGATTTCGGATTCTCGCTTATTCAGAATAGTATTAACTTCTCTACGATGGCAGCCTTCGTCATAAGAAAAATCCTCAAAGCGTGGATACTTGTAATGACCAGTATTTTTAGGGTTGCACATTAGTAAATCTCTGTGCATAATATCTGATGAAAATAGACTGCATCCTTCTGGCATATCAGGGAGTGAATTATAGTAGAACAAAATCCAGTTCATGATCTTCTCCTTTCCAATTAAGCATTTCACCTTCTCGCTTTATTGACATGGATGGACATTTGAAGAACGAAAAAGGAGGAACCAGGCAGCGCCTCTGCTTGAGAGCACGAACTGAGACACGGGTCAGTATATAATACGGGTGCATAAAATGCAACAGGTCAAGCCTTTTATTAAATCACTCTGGTTTGGGGGGTCAATTGGGGGTCAGGGGTCAACAGCATCCAATAAAATCAGTTGGTTAGACTTGGGACGACTGGTTCGAATCCAGTCGTCCGGATCAGAAAAATTGCTTTCCTTTATCCTCTGTGCAATAACCTGCCTTGGGAATGGTATTACCGGACTGCCGGTTTGACTCCTGTTTCGTTTCAGATGGATTTTCTGCAGAATTGCCTGTTATATTATTCTTGGTTCGATTAGTTGACGAAGTTTTTATGAAGGTGAAGCACACCGATGGCAAGAAAACGGCCCCGAAAAATCGATAAGGTGCTTGCTGAAGCAAAAGCGTTGCTGAGCGCCCAATACGCCCATCGCCTGAAGGGGATCGTTCTTTTCGGCTCCTATGCCCGCGGGGATTTTACAGAAGAGTCGGATATCGACTTATTGGTGTTGCTGAGCCATCTTGCCGATCCTCTTGCCGAACGCGAGAGCATCTTCCCGGCAATTTGTGACCTCTCACTCAAATACGATACCGTTTTGTCGATCGTTCTCATGGATTTTGATACGTTCCATTCCAGGAAGACCCCCCTTATTCTCAATGCTGGAAAGGAAGGGGTCTGGATATGACAGAGGCTGTCGGGGAACTTTTGGATAAGTCGCTCCAGAGCATCCGTGCTGCAGAACTGCTCCTGAATGAAGGCTACTTCAGTTTCGCGGCAAGTAGAGCCTACTATTCTATGTTCTACGCAGTGGAAGCCTTGCTGTTGACCCGTGAACTTTCCTTTTCCAGGCATTCCGGCGTGATGGCTGCCTTCGGAAAAGAGTTTGTCAAGACCGGCGCTTTCGACAGCCGTTTTCACAGGTACCTTCTCAACGCATTCGAACTCAGAAACGTCGGCGATTATGGCGCAGTCCAAGCGGTCAGCGAAGAGGATGCGCGTCAAGTTATAGATCAATCTCGTGAGTTGCTCGCGGCCATAGATCAATATCTGGCAACTGAGAAGAACGGCTGAGGGGCGATCAAATTTTCTCAGGCATCTTCATTTCTTCCAACCCACTCTTCTGGTCCTTTCTGCTGAGGGCATGCAAACTCGAACAGGTTACGGTGAGACTATCCACAAGACAACTCGGTGAGGTCTTAATGAGCCCAAATTCTGGAGTTGAAATCAGGTCATAGCGATGCTCTCAGGCTTGCACGACAAGTTCCGGCGATATGGCAATTCAGGGATTAATTCCTAAATTCCTAAATCCCTGAATTGTGATGGAAATAATTGAGTCACTTCTGCCGGCTTAGCACTCGATCCGCCCTCATCCGCCTCTGAATGCCCCGGATAACGGCGCTTTTTTTGTATGCGGAAAAGTCGTGACCCGCTCTGTCAGTTATGGAGCTTACAATCTTAGAGGGGGTGGCGGGCATTTCGGGCTCTTCCCGTCTTATGCGCGCCTCTTTCTCTGCGATTACCCCCCTGAAAGCCTGCGCTTCCCGTAAGGGTCCTTCGCGTCTGCCAGCTTTCTTCTCTCCAAGCCCACCCTGTCGCCGATGTGGAATTTTCTCCCCAGTTTTCAACATGTTCTTCTCTTCTTCATACATTAATTACCCCATTTACTCGATTCCAAGGTGGAGATGAAACGAGGCGTTCAAGATGAAATGAGGCATTTATTTAATTATAATACATAATTATGAACACACAACGGGCGAGTTTTGACCTCGGCGCCGGGGAGCGGGCATATGGCGAAATGAGGAATTGAGGAATTGAGGGATTGAGGGATTGAGGGATTGAGCGATTTACGAATTAATCCCTGAATCCCTCAATTCTTAATCTCATAATGCAGGGCTATTTATTTGAATAAAAGACGGAATTACTTTAAGTTGCCGGCAAAAGACCACTTCTGGAGTGCGAAAGGAGGAGAAAATGAGAGTGGAGGCGATACAAACCGTGAAGGCCCCTGCCGCGATCGGGCCTTATTCGCAGGCGATCCGCGCCAATGGTTTTGTTTTCGTGAGCGGCCAGATCCCGATAGACCCTGAAACGGGGGAAATCGCAAGCGGTGGGTTCTCCGATCAGGCCCGGCGGTCACTGGAGAACGTGAAGCAGATCCTGATCGCCTCGGGGGCGGGACTGGACAAAGTTATCGCAGTGGACGTCTTTATAACCGATATTGCGCAGTTTGCGGCTTTCAACAAGGTATATGAGGAGTATTTTTCGGTCCACAAGCCTGCGAGGGCCGTTGTGGAGGTAAAGGCGCTGCCGAGGGGCGTGATGGTCGAAGTGAAGTGCATAGCGGTCGCCTCGGCCGCGTGAGGAGTTTGCAGTTTCGAGTTTTTAGTTTTGAGCACTAACTAAAAACTCATAACTAACAACTCAAAACTCTTCCATAATCGGGGAAGTATTGACGAAGAACTGGACTCAAATTGATGTAACGTGCGGGCCTGAAACTGCCGACATCCTTGCTGTGGAGTTTGCCGAGGCTTTCGGGGTGAGTGTGGAATACATTTCGGGCGGCATCCGCATCTATCTGGATTCCGCCCGATTCGCCGACGAGAACGAGCGCCTGCGGCAGATTGTCGATAGCGCTCCGACTCTGCATGACGAGGGTGTGGTCGGTCTTGCCGTCTCCGAGAGACCCGACGAAGACTGGTCGCGGACGTGGAAAAAACATTTCAAGGCTTTGCGGGTGGGGAGGCGATTTCTCGTATCACCTACCTGGGAGGCGGCGCGCGGCGAACCGGACCGCCTGACCATCCGCATCGATCCGGGGCGTGCTTTTGGGACCGGCCACCATGAGAGCACGCGGCTATGTCTGGAATGGCTCGAAAGTTGCCGGCAATTGGACCCGGGGCCGGCTCGGATGTCGCTGCTTGACCTCGGAACCGGATCGGGGATACTCGCGATAGGCGCAGCCCTGCTCGGGTTCCGCAAGGTCGTCGGAATCGACAATGACCCCGAAGCCATCGAAGTGGCCAAAGAAAATGTCATTCTGAACGGGTTGTCGGAAAAAATCCGTCTCTTGTGGGCAACCCCCGAAGAGGTGTGCGGCTCGTTCGACGTCGTAATTTCCAATATCGAGTCCAAGCCTCTTATCGGAATGTCGGAAACGATCGCCTCTAAAGTGCGCGGGGAAGGGCTGCTCGCACTGAGTGGAATTCTGGTCGAACAGGCCGATGAGGTGGGCGCCGAATACGAAAAAAGAGGCCTTGGGCTGATCGGTGCGAAAACAGCCGGAGAGTGGGTGCTGTTGGCTTTCCGGAAGTGAAAGGGAGTGTGCATGGAGGATACTGAATTCACAGGCGAATGGATCACCCTGGACGCCCAGGGAAGGATTGATGTTCCATCGAATCCAAACGTCGGTTTTATCGAAGGCGACGGAACAGGACCTGACATCTGGGCGGCCGCCGGGCCGGTAATCGATGCGGCTGTTCTAAAAGCGTATTCCAGGGAAAGAAAGATCCACTGGTTTAAGCTTATCGCGGGCGAAAAGGCCGTTGATGAAACCGGGGTCCCTTTGCCGGAAAAGACAATCGATCTGATCAGAAAATGCATGG
Organism: Syntrophobacteraceae bacterium; assembly: GCA_003165235.1. GTDB lineage: Bacteria > Desulfobacterota > Syntrophobacteria > Syntrophobacterales > Syntrophobacteraceae > SbD1. The sequence continues at coordinate 14,691 of PLSV01000384.1, read as the reverse complement.
TTGCCTTAAAAGGCCCTTTGACTACGCCGGTAGGGACCGGCATGAGGAGCGTCAACGTAGCGCTCAGAAAGCTCCTCGATCTTTATGCGTGCATTCGCCCTGTAAAATATTTTCCCGGCATTCCCTCACCCGTTCGCCATCCCGAAAAAGTCAACATGACCGTTTTCAGGGAAAACACTGAGGACGTTTACGCTGGAATCGAATGGGAATCGGGATCTGAAGAGGCGAAAAAGCTTGCGCGATTTCTTGAGGAAAAATTTAATGTCTCGCTGCCTGCCGGCGCCGGCATCGGGATCAAGTCGATCAGTCCGGAGGGGACCAAAAGGCTTGTGCGGCGCTCCATTGCCTATGCAATCCAACATGGCCTTCCTTCTGTCACCCTGGTCCATAAGGGAAATATCATGAAGTTCACCGAAGGCGCTTTCCGCAAATGGGGCTATGAGCTGGCGCAGGAAGAATTCGGAGAGCGGACAGTCACCGAAGCCGATGTGCAGATGAAGTTCGGCGGAAGGACCCCCGAAGGCAAAATTGTGATTAAGGAGCGAATTACCGATTCAATGTTCCAGCAGGTTCTGCTAAGACCTGAGGAATACAGCGTAATTGCGACGTCCAACCTGAACGGAGACTACCTCTCCGACGCACTCGCTGCTCAGGTGGGCGGATTGGGCATGGCGCCCGGCGCAAACATCGGGGACCATGCCGCTGTCTTCGAGGCCACGCACGGGACGGCCCCCAAGTACGCCGGTCTGGACAAAGTAAACCCTGGATCGTTGATCCTTTCGGGCGCTATGATGCTTGAGCACATGGGGTGGACCGAAGCGGCGGACCTCGTAAGGGAGGCCGTCGAGCGGACAATCAGGGATAAAATTGTCACTTATGACCTTGCCCGGCAGATGAGGGGCGCAAAAGAGGTAAGCTGTTCCATGTTCGGACAGGCGATAATAGAGCATATGGAAGAGTTTTGAATTATTAGTTATGAGTTTCTGGTTACTACTCAAAACTCGAAACTCAAAACTCTTCTAGCAGCCTGGCTCAGCGACCGCCGCAGTTTCAGCGTGCAGGCGCGCCGGTTGTTTGATTTTGTATCCGTCGATCAGGTTTAACGCCTGGTCGAGGTCGTCGCGCAGGTCTTCGAAATCCTCGCAACCGACGGAAAAGCGAACAAGCTCGTCGACAATTCCTGCCTCCTGCCTTTCTTCCAGCCCAATGGAAGCATGCGTCATCGATGCGGGATGTTCAATCAGCGATTCGACCCCGCCCAGCGATACCGCCAGTGTAATCAGCCGCACGCTGTTCATTAAGGTTATTCCGCCCTGAAGTCCGTTTTGCACTCCAAATGAAATCATCGAGCCAAAACCGTCCATCTGGCGTTTTGCAGTCTTATGCTGTGGGTGGTCCGGAAGACCGGGGTAGCTTACCCAGATTACCTTGGGATGAGTTTTGAGAAACTGCGCCAGCTTCATGGCGTTTTCCTGGGCCTTCTCGATCCTGAGGGGCAGAGTGTGCAAACCCCGCAGGATGAGCCATGCCTGGTGGGGGTCCATCGTTCCACCGAAAAGGCTTACGATCTTCTTGACGCGATTGTAATGTTCTTCGGTTTTTGTTACGACCATCCCCCCGAGCACGTCGCCGTGACCGTTGATGAACTTGGTCAGGCTTTCGATAACTATATCGGCGCCAAACTCAATCGGCCGTTGGAGGTATGGGCTTGCGAAAGTATTATCTACTGCCAGAAGGGCGCCGTGTTTTTTTGCGATCGCCGCCGCCCCGGCCAGGTCGGTGATTTTCATGCTCGGATTCATGGGCGATTCCACGAAAATCATTCTGGTCGCCGGACGCATGGCTTTCTCGATGTTCAGCAGCTCCGAGCTGTCCACAAAGGTGGTTTCCACTCCATACCGGGAAAGCTCGCTTTCAAGAATCACGCGGGAGGAGCCGTAAAGACAGTCGGTGGCGACGACATGATCTCCCCGGCTCAGAAAGGATAGGTAAACCGAACTTACAGCCGCCATTCCAGTGGCGGCCGCCACGCCGGCGAAACCGCCTTCCAGCGCTGCGACGCTTTCCTCGAGGGCGTTTACAGTCGGATTATTGAGCCTGCTGTATATGTATCCGGACTGCTTTCCGGAAAATCGGGCGGCCCCGTCGGCCGCGCTCGGGAAAGCAAACGTCGAGCTTTGAAATATGGGGACGGATATTTCTCCGTATATGCTGTGTTCAAGACCACCGGCATGAATGGCTTTTGTGAATTTTCGCATCGCAGGTGGTTTCTTCAAATCGGTTTTCATTGGAATCTCCCTGGACGTCAGGCCTTGGCCCCACACGTCCCTAGATAGTTTCCATCCGGAAATTCCGGATAAGAGACTAGTAGTTTCCGATTCGGAAAGGAGGGATTTTTCGTCCTGGCAAGGAAATCTAGGGGTTGCGCGGAGGCGTACATGAGTACGCCGCACAAGAAACCCCGAAGATTGACACCGCCAAGGCGGAAAAGAACCCTTTCCTGACGGAAACTAAATATGATCTCCACAGCCCGCCCCAACTCTTAGAATGGATTTAAGGTCTTCAGCAGCGAAGTCAATATCGTGACAAAGCCGGATGTGATAAATAAGGAAAATGATCGTAAGCGCAAGCCGCCGGACTGACATCCCGGCCTTTTATGCAAAATGGTTTTTGAACCGGGTGCGCCTGGGTTGGTGTCTTGTGCCCAATCCGTTCAACCGGAATCAGGTCTCGATGGTCAGCCTTTCCGCAGCGGAAGTTGATGCTTTTGTATTCTGGAGCCGCAACCCGCGCCCGCTGATGAGATACCTGGACGAACTCGACGACATGGGCTGCCAATACTACTTTCTTTTCACCCTGGTCGGCTACCCGGACCGGATAGACCCAGGGTCGCCCCCGCTGAGCCAGTCCATAAGGACTTTTCAGGAGCTTTCGGCTCGAGTTGGGCCGCAAAGGGTCATCTGGCGCTACGACCCCATAGTTTTGAGCGGCCTCAGCGGGACCGGGTTTCATGAAAGCAATTTCCGGCTGGTGGCTCAAGAGCTGAAAGGGGCTACCGGCCGGTGCGTGATCAGCTTCGTCAAACCCTATCGAAAAGCGCGCGCCCGGATGGAGGCTGCGGCGCAGGGCAGCACCGAGCCTGTCGATTTTGGCAGCCTGCCGGTCAGGGGGCTTTTGAGCGTAATTTCGGAGTCCGCCCGCGAAAACGGAATAGAAATATTCTCCTGCGCCTCAGAGCAGGATTTGTCCGCCTTTGGCATAAATCCGTCAAAGTGCATAGATGCGGATTTGATTTCGAAGTTGTTCGCAATCGAGATAAGCGCTCCCAAAGACCCGCGCCAGAGAAAAGAATGCGGGTGCGCCGCCAGCAGGGATATAGGAATGTACGACACATGTCTTTTCGGGTGCAGCTACTGCTATGCGACATCGAGCCTTGAGCGCGCGAAAGCTGCCTGCGCCCGCCATGATCCGCGGTCTCCAAGCCTGCTGGGCGGGGAGAAAGACCAAAAACTTTGACAGGATTAACAGGCCTCCCGCGAACGCCCAACGCGCCAGATAGCCTTGTCGCGGGGTCGGCCTGTCCGCTACGCGCTCGTACGACGCAGAGTGGTTAGTTTTTTTCGGTAGGGTACTGTATAATTCTATTTCATATGAGGATCAGATGAAAGAGGCTAAAACCAATGAAAGACCGTCGAGCAGAAAAGGTGGATTTGGATCATGATATATTGTAATGTGCCGGCCTGTTGAGAAAACCCCCTGCATGCAAGGCCTCGATGGAATCAGGGCCGCATTTCAAAAAGCTGAAGAGAGCTGATTAAAAGCCTGAATAAAAGGAGCGTTTTACATCCGATGATAAGAAAAGATCTTTTGACTGAACCAATAGAACATATCGATATAACTGATTTTAACGCTGTCGGACTGGTCGAATCCATGAGCAGGATGTCCTTTAGCGCCAGAGAGCTTGCCGCCGCCTCCATTATTTTTGACCGTATGATAAGTGAAGAGTCATGCACGGTTGTCTTGTCCCTCGCAGGAAGCACCAGCGCCGGAGGGTGCATGGCCGTTTATAGCGACATGATTCGTTTTAACATGATCGATGTCGTTGTGGCCACAGGGGCGAGCATCGTAGATATGGATTTTTTCGAGGCCATCGGCTTCAGGCATTACAAGGGCGGCACGGAAATAGATGATGCTCTTCTAAGGGATGCATATGTCGATCGTATATACGATACGTATATAGATGAAATGCAGCTCCAGGAGTGTGACAGCGCGGTAAAAGAGATTGCAGACCGGCTTGCTCCGGGCGCTTATTCATCGCGCGAATTCATTAATGAAATGGGTAGGCATCTGGTTTCGAATGCAAAAAAGAAAAATTCGCTGGTTCAGTGCGCCTACGAAAATAAAGTGCCGATCTTCTGCCCGGCCTTTTCCGACTCCAGCGCCGGCTTTGGCTTGGTGAAACACCAGAAGGAAAGGCCAACGAGTCATGTGTCGATTGACAGCGTCAAAGATTTCAGGGAGTTGACCGAAATCAAGATCAATGCGGCCGACACCGGTCTTTTGATCATAGGCGGCGGCGTGCCTAAGAATTTCATACAGGACGTCGTTATCTGCGCGGAAGTGCTGGGAAAGGATGTTCCGATGCACAAGTACGCCGTTCAGATCACTGTAGCCGATTCAAGAGACGGGGCATGCTCCAGTTCCACTCTGAAGGAAGCGAGGTCCTGGGGTAAGGTCGACTCCGCAAATCAACAGATGGTCTTTTGTGAAGGCACAATTGCCGTACCCATTCTCGCAAGTTACGCATATCACCGGGGGTGCTGGAAAGACAGGCGGCGGCGAAATCTCGCAGATTTGTTCTGATTAAGTAGTCTCCACCCGGAAACTCTGGATAAGCTAGAGTTTCCGATTCGGAAAGGAGGGAATTTTCGTCCTGGCAAGGAAATCAAGAGGTTGCGCGGAGGCGTACTGGAGTACGCCGCACAAGAAACCCCAAAGATTGACACCGCCAGGGCGGAAAAGGACCCTTTCCGGACGGAAACTAAGTATAAACCGACAGCGTCTCCCTCCCGCGCCTCAACTTTTCCATGAGTGAAAGCCGCTTGGGCGGAAAATGAGGGCCGTAGATAAATAGGGTCCCGTCCCAGCCCTCGAGGGTCTTCTCCAGTGCGTCGATGGGCTTGTCGGGATAGATGTAGAGACAATCGGCCGCTTGAATGCGCTGAGTCAGGAAATCAGCGCGGATGAACCCGACGCGGCTCAGCAGGTTTAGATCGCGTGCGGCTCGAGCGGCGCGCGAAGCCAGAAAAGGATCGGACTCTATTCCGACAGACCTGGTGAACAGGCCTGCGGTGCAGGAGGCGACGCCGTCCCCGCTCCCGAGGTCTATAAAGAGGCGAAACCGGGACAGGTCTACTCTTTTGAAGAAATTGAACAGGTGCTCGGGCCTCGAAGCGGCCCATGCGCCGGAGGCGGTTAAACGATAGGGCAGGGCCTCGCCATAATCTCCGTCCCGGCCGTGGAGCCTCCGGAAATATGCGATAATCCCGGCCGCTCTTTTAGCCTCGCGGCTATCCTCTGATGACTGAATTGGGTTCATAGTAGCCGGCGCGCACGGATGTGAGAGGAAGAACCTGGCAGCCTCTGCCCAGAACAGTCCCGGGATTGGTGACGGAGTTGCAGCCTGTCTCCACGTGGTCTCCGAGAACCGCCCCGAATTTGCGCATATTAGTAAGAATCCGTGTGCCGTGAGCCATCACACGGATGGTCTCGTCCCTTATCTTCAGGTTGGCCAGCTTGGTTCCGGCCCCGAGGTTCGCCTCTTGTCCCACCAGGCTGTCCCCGATGTAGGCGAAGTGCCCGGCCTTTGCGCCGTCCAGCAGGATGCTTGTCTTCATTTCGGTGGTGTGGCCGACTATGCATCCGGCGCCGACTATACATTGGCCCCTGAGATAGGCGCCCTGGCGCACCTCCGTGTGCGCTCCTATTATAGAGGGGCCTTTCACCAGAGCGCCGGGTTCAACGACGACCCCCGGCCCGATGAAAATCGCTTCGTCCCACAGCACGCTCCCCTCCCACAGCACAGCCGCCTCAGTCGTTTCCTCGCTGCCGATGCTCACGCGGAATTGGCCTTTGGCGACATTTCCGCCAATAATCTCGAAACCTCCCTCAAGGATCTGGCCCCGCCATATTGCCACCGTCTTCGGCAGCGGGCGCCTCAAACACTTAAGGGTGCCAATGTTTGGCTCGAGGCGCTGCTCCAGATAGCCCGAAATCTTGCCCAGGGCGTCCCAGACATACTTGCAGCCGGCAAATATGTCACGGTGAACGAATGAAGCCATATCGAAAAACGCATCGGGTTTCAGAAAATCCATAGAGCTTCCCTTTCAACCTGAAATTAGTCCAGCAGGCCTGGAATTTGCATAATTTTATGGCCTGATTCCGTTTTCTGCCGATTTACTTATATAGCCTAAAAGTGCTGAGCCGGGAATATATGCCTGGATTCCAGTTTTGAAGATAGGAGATTGACGGTGAGAGTTCAATGCAAACGATGCCGGATTGGATTCAACATTTCGGATGATAAGGCGCCCGAGGGTAAGGATCTCAAAATCCTCTGTCCAAGGTGCAAAACGCCCGTGGAAATCAATGGAAAAGTCACTCCCAGTGAACTCGACGATCGGGCGCCGTATCTGTCGGAAAGCCATGAACCCGAATTTGGCGTAGACTCCCTCTTAGATTACGCAAATGCAATAGACGTAGTCGATGATGGGGTAAAAACCGCTTTGCTCTGCGACACCAACGTTAAACGCGCCGAAAAGATTACGCAGGCCCTCCAGGAACTCGACTTCTGGGTCGTCCATGCCTTGCGCCCTGCGTTCGCCTTGAAAAAGCTGCACCACAACAACTATAACCTTTTAGTCCTGGAAGAGAATTTTAATGCCGACAAGGACTCTGAAAACCTTGTTCTCCGCCACATTCAAGTTCTTCCTATGCACCAGAGAAGGCAGTTCTACCTTTGCCTTCTCTGCCAGGATAAACCTACCCTGGATGCAAAGCTGGCGTTCAGGATGGGAGTAAATCTAATTTTGAATTATCAGGACCTTGACAAGGCAAAAGTGCTTTTCGCCCGCGCAATAAAAGAATACAGGAGTTTCTACGGTCTTTTCACCGCAGAGCTGGCTTGGAAACGGTAGCAAAACGGAGGCCCGATACCCGACGTTATAGTTTATTAACGATGTCCGCCCCCGCCATGGCCTCCGCCGTGTCCGCCGCCACCGAAGCCTCCGCTGAAGCCTCCGCCGTGTCCGCCGCCGCTGAAGCCGCCCCCGCTAAAGGAACGTGCTGAAGGAGCGCTGCGGAAAGTCCCCCCGCTGAAAGACGGTGACCTCGATACAGCGCCCTGCCTCATCGTTCTCACCCCGCTGGTTGACGCGAAACTGTTCATATTTCGCGTGGCTGCAACCGGATTTCGCGTGGTTCCATACGTATTTCCCATATTACGCGAGGACCCGGAGGATGCAAGGTTTCGCGACGTTGTCGATGCACCGGCCGTGTTTCCTGCTCCTGCTCCCGTTTGCCGGTTCATTATAGCTCTCGCGCCTGCCTGAGCGTTGGCGGAACTGAGCCGAGACCCCTGCGCGGACCTGCCTGCCCCGGCCATGGTTGACGAATTCCGGGCTCCCGTTGCACGGGTGACCGCATTGACCCTGCTTACCGTGCCGTTCGCATTCCTTACATGGTTGGTAAACCTGTGGTGGTGGTGGCCGTGCCTGTCGAAATCGTTCAGTATGAAGTAGCCGCCAAAGCCGAACCCTCCCCACCAAAATGGGCAGGGGACCCAGGAATAGAGATAGCCGTAGTCCCAGGGAGGCGGATAATAGCTCACTATGGGAGGTCCGTACTCGTCATAGTATTGGTCAATAGCGGGGGACTCCATATATTCGGAAACCTCCGGCGGAGGAGGGGCGGGGCTTGACTGGTATTCGGAACTTGACTGGTATTCGGAGCTTGAACTCGAAGCTGATTCATCGGTGTATTTTCCTCCGGCGACTTTGACCGGAAGGTTCATTGCGATGCTGACGCTGTCCACGGTGTGGGTCACATCAGCCTCCGGCATGCTCAGGCTCCCCGATGAAGCCGATCTTGCGGCGCTGTCCCTGACCTCGGCAATGATGTCGGGCGTCACAGGATAGTCGGAAATCCATCCGTTGCGAGGAGCAATGTTGATCGCGGCCAGAGAGTTTTCTGCTGCGGCTTCATCGTGCGATGAGGTTAAATTGAGGGAATTGGCCAGTTCTACTGCAAACTCGCCTTCACTGACCAGAGGTTGTTCGACTGGGGGGCGCAGCGATGTTGAGCTTGGTGAGCCCACTGAGGCAACATACGGTGCCAGAACCAGACCTGCGGCAACCAATATCACCAGCACTCTTTTCATTTAGTGCTCCTTTTGGACGAGCCGCCCCTCAACGCATCGCCCATCGTAAATATAAGCATTCAAAAGCATTCTTGCTCCAATTAATTAGATGCGCGGGCGATTGTTTTTGTTTACAAGATGGTGAATCATTCAAACTGAAGCGCCGCTCGCAGTCCTTGCGCCCTCGCGCGTCCCACCGCCCTGAATTTGACCGCTATCCCCTTTTTTCCGCGTATCTGGCCAGGATGAAGAGAAAATCGGCCAGGCGGTTCAAATATGAATGGACCTCGGGACTGTCGATCTCCCCGGCCTCCTTGAGGGCGGTCGCCCGGCGCTCGGCCCTTCGAATAATGGAGCGGGCAAGATCGACCGAAGCGCTCACGGAATTAACTCCAGGATAGATGAACTGGCGCGGGATCGGGACTTCCTCCTGAATTTTGACTATCCAGTCCTCGAGCCTTTGGATTCGTTCGGTTCCAATGCAGTATTCTGAGTCCGGCGCAGTATCGGAGAGCCGGGCGCCCAGGATTAACAGGTCCTCCTGCACTGCCTGTATCATTTCCAGGATGGTCTCGTTGAGGGTAAAGGTCTTGGCGAGTCCGAGGGCGGAACTGGCCTCGTCCAGTGTTCCATATGCGTCGGGCCTCAGACTCGCTTTGGAGATGCGCTCCCCGGTCAGAAGACTGGTTGTCCCCTGGTCCCCCTTTTTGGAAAAAATGAAGACATTCATCGGATCTCCTCATGAGTTTGGAAGCCCCGCATGGGCGGGGACCGCAGAGAGAAGGGCGGAAGAATTTCAATTCTCAGGGGCAATTCCTGCTTACCATGCTGGTTCTATGCGTTATACTTGGCGCAATCCCGACTTTGGAATCTGACCCGGGGCATGTTATGCGATTCGGGTTGCGATGAAAAGAAAAACCTTGCGAGGGTCAATGATGCATGCATACCTTCTTACTGTATTAGGCCTCATCTGCTTCGTGGAAGGCCTCCCCTACCTGGCGACTCCCAAACAGGTCAAAAAATGGCTGAACTGGCTCCTTTCAGCTCCCAACCTTTCCCTCAGAATTCTTGGCGGAGCTTTGATGGTCACGGGTCTGCTCCTCGTTTACCTGGGCCGCAGGCATGGCGGTTAACCACGAGATCTCATTCAGGCTCGAAGACTATGACTACGACCTGCCGCCTGAACTCATAGCCCAGCGCCCCGCTCCCGTGCGGGAACACTCACGCCTGCTCGTATTCGATCGCTCAAGCGGCGTCGTCGTGCATTCCCGCTTCGATAGAATCGGGGAGCATTTAAGACCGGGCGACCTGCTGGTCGTAAACGATACGCGTGTCGTTCCCGCCCGGCTGACGGGCCGCAAAAACACCGGAGGCATGGTCGAGCTTCTGGTGCTCGATCCATACAAGCCGCCCGCATCCGGGTCCATGGAGGGCTATTGCTGCCTGGTAAAAGCGTCAAAAGGCGTCCGTGCGGGGCAGGTGATCGAGCTTTCGGAAGGTGTTTGCGCGGAAGTTATTGCCGCTCCGATAGACGGGAGGGCTCAAATCCGGTTTTCCGAGGCTTCAGGCATAGTGGATATTCTTGACCGAATCGGCCGGACGCCGTTGCCGCCCTATATCGGACGCACATCTGGCAAAGCCGCTCCCGACGATCGTATCTGCTATCAAACAGAATATGCGAGACACCCGGGTGCGGTGGCTGCGCCCACTGCCGGTCTGCATTTCACTAAATCGCTTTTGAACGGCCTTATGGCCTCGGGAATAGAAATCGTTGCGCTGACCCTTCACGTCGGCTACGGCACTTTTGCGCCCATAAGATGCGTGGACATTCGCCAACACCGGATGCACCCGGAATTTATCGAGATTGCCAAAGAGACCGCAGACGCGGTAAACAGGGCAAAGCACGAACGGAGGAGGGTGGTCGCAGTCGGGACTACTGTCGTTCGCACCCTGGAGTGGCTTTTCGCAAAGGAGGGGGAAATAGCTCCCTTCCGGGGTATGTGCGATCACTACATCTATCCGGGCTGCCGATTTGCGGTTGTCGATTGCATGGTGACCAACTTTCATCTACCAAAATCCAGCCTGATACTGCTGGTGTCGGCTTTCGCCGGCAGATCGCCGATATTGTCCGCCTATCGTGAGGCGGTCCGAGAGCGCTACCGTTTCTTCAGCTACGGAGATGCAATGCTGATTCTGTGAATTGCTATTACTATTGGGTTACACCGAACCACGATGATGGTAGTGATCCACCGGGAAACGCGGGTCTCATAAATTTGGAGCATGGCGCACGCGACGCCAAGACGCCAAGATGCGCAGCCTGAATGCTTGGTTACATAAAACCGGCGCTTTGTATCCAGAGTTAACAACTCCGGATCAGGGCCTGCCCCGCAGACATTTCCCTAAGCTGCGTCTGCTTTTCTTCCTTCGCGCCTCGCGTGGAAAGATTTGCAGGCCATGCAAGATGTGGAAAATTACGGTGTGGCGCAAGCGGTGGACATTTGACGATGATGAAATTCGAGATCGTTTCAAAAGATCCGGGATGCAACGCCCGCGCCGGGCGGATTGAAACTGCGCGCGGCGCGGTCGATACTCCCGTATTCATGCCGGTCGGAACGGTGGGGTCCGTCAAAAGCATTTCCCCGGATGAACTGGAGTTCCTCGGAGCGAAAATCATCCTCGCAAATACGTATCACCTCTATCTGCGCCCTGGGGACCAAAGAGTGGCGCGCCTCGGCGGCCTTCACAAATTTATGGGCTGGGACCGCCCGATTTTGACCGACAGCGGCGGGTTCCAGGTCTTCAGCCTCGCCAGGATAAACAAAATCGAGGAAGAGGGCGTCCGGTTTCGATCGCACATCGACGGCTCCAGCCACCTTCTTACCCCCGAGGCGGCTGTCGGCATCCAGATGAACCTCGGCGCGGACATTATGATGTGCTTTGACGAATGCACTCCATATCCTGTTTCCTATGAGTACGCCTCCGAATCCGTGAGGCGCACGATTCGCTGGGCCCAGCGGTCGAAAGATGCTGCGGCGGGTTGCGGCGCGGCGCTTTTCGGGATAGTGCAGGGGAGCGTTTTCGAGGACCTTCGCGACATGTGCCTGGAGAAGATGGCCGGGATCGGCTTCGACGGGTATGCGATCGGGAGCCTGTCTGTGGGCGAATCGAAGGAGCAGATGCTGCACGTTATGAACCGGCTTGCGCCCCGGCTTCCCGGTTCGGCGCCCCGGTATGTGATGGGGGTCGGAACGCCCGAAGACCTGGTCGAGGGAGTTCGAGCCGGGGTCGATATGTTCGACTGTGTAATGCCCACGAGAAACGCCCGCAACGGGACATTGTTCACCTCGCGCGGCCCCCTGCACATAAAGAACAGCACATACGCCGAAGACCCCGGCCCTCCTGATCCGGATTGCGGCTGCTATACATGCCGCCGCTTCTCGCGCGCATACCTGCGCCACCTCTACATCTGCCGCGAACTCCTTTCCTATCGGCTGAACACGCTGCACAACCTCCACTACTATCTCGGCCTGATGGCGCAGATGCGCGCGGCAATAGGCGCAGGCCGCTTCGAACAATGGCGGGCCGGCTTCTATGCGCAGATGGAAAGCTCCGATGAGAAAAGAGCGGGGGAATGATTTTTGACCTTAAAGATCCCCGCGTCCCCGCGTTCGTCTTTTGACCGAGGAGACGCAGAGGACGCAGAGGGGATGAAAGTTGGAAAACTTTCCCTAATGCCTGCCAGGGACCAAATTAGGGGATATTTGCGTTCTCTCCTTGACCGGACTATGCCCCGCCTCT
>PLSV01000384.1:1729-2398 GCA_003165235.1 Syntrophobacteraceae bacterium | reverse complement strand
TTCAAATCACCTCGTCCCGACCACTAAGTCCAAAAACCCCAAACAATAAAGGCCCCTTCCTCGGAAGCGGGCCTTTTTTGAGGGTTGGATGGAAAGATTTGGGGTCATCCGGCAGATGAGCGCCTGTGTTGTGGATTTTCCTGCCCCGAAAGGGGCTGCATAACATANNCCCAGGGTAAGCGGAGCGCTACGCTGGGATCGTGCCGCCAAAACCAAATCCGTTTTCTACCCTGAAGGGGTTACATAAAATCTGCCTTAGTCACTACTGTCCAGCTAATCCCAAGCATGGGCCTCATCAAAATCCAGATCATGTTTTCGCAAAACAAGGCGATGCTCCTTCTGGAATGAGAGTCCGAACGCCCGCGGCCGTCTTACCCTTCGACTTCCTTTAAAACTTCAGGTCTCAATTCGGCAATCCTGATGAGTGTTTTTGCAGCGCCCGACGGCTCGCGCCTGCCCTGTTCCCATTGTTCCAGGGTGCGCCGGGAGACTCCCAGCAACGCGGCAAATCGGGCCTGAGAAAGGCCGGTTTTGAGTCTCGCTTTAGCTGCGGCGGTTTTTGGCTCTACAATATACCGCCGTCCGCCCCCGCCCCTGATTTCGTCAAACGCATCCAACAGCTCCTGCCCGATATCCCGCCCGGCTTCATGCTGATCTAATGTTTTCTCT
>PLSV01000384.1:1175-1649 GCA_003165235.1 Syntrophobacteraceae bacterium | reverse complement strand
GTCGTTTCCATATGAGTTTGCGCACGCCGCCGGAGCCCGGGATCAAATTTCCCGTCTCCGGGTTAACAACCAGGAACGCCTGCAGTGCGGCGTACTCATCGTTGTCAAGGCAGATCTGGACCTCGCGCTCAAAAATGCTGGACTCGATAAATGTAAACATGGATGAAGTATACTTCAATGGCGTAGTTCGACAAGTATTATTCACTGCCCACATGGTTTCGAGCAAACTTGAATTCCCCCACCCAATGCACCTCACCTTTAGAGTTCCTCTCGAACCCCTTAAAATCAAGTGAGAGGGGATTCGTGAGGAATTCAGGGGAAGGGAGCACAGAAGGAACGGCCCCCAAGGGACGCATGGCAAAAGTTTTTTGTGTGTTGCTTGTGGTTTTTGCATTATGTCCAAAAAATGTAGCTGGGGACATTGCGCGGGACAATAAATTCGCGATTCGGGGGTCGGGCCGAAAGCGCCGGGAT
>PLSV01000384.1:0-1150 GCA_003165235.1 Syntrophobacteraceae bacterium | reverse complement strand
ATTGAGCTCCGAAATCACCCATCCGGGATGCCGACCTTGTGGTCCGAAGGGGAAGGCAACACTGCGAGAGGGCGTTAGACAGCGTGGTTTCCGCAGGTCCCGCGGAGTCTGAGACCCTGTGCATGCGTGGAAACTCTATGATCGAGAACCGGGAGATCTCCATAGCCTCTGACAGGAAATCGATTTGCCAGAGCGGTCGGGGAAGGCCTGTGGCCACAAGCCCGGCATGTACGCTGCGGAGAACTCAGACATCGGTGTAGTACCAAAGAAAGAGCCGAACAAGGTTGCAGGCAGCAACGGCGGAGGCTCTGGAGGGAAGGCCGGTGACCGAGGGAAATTCTGAAAAGACCGACTGCGACTTGCACGCGGAGGCAGGAGTAAGCATTGAGCGGACTTGACAGAATACGTGAAGCAGCACGGAAGGATAAGAGCCTTCGTTTCACCAGTTTGATGCATCATATTACGACAGAGTTACTCAAGGACAGCTTCCTGGCACTGAAGCGGGACGCTGCGCCAGGTGTGGATGATGTAACCTGGCGCCAATATGGTGAGCAACTGGAAGAACGGCTGCCCGACCTGCACGAACGCGTTCAGAGCGGCAGATACCGGGCGATGCCTTCGAAGCGGGTCTGGATACCAAAACCTGACGGGCGGCAACGACCGATCGGCATAGCGGTGCTGGAGGACAAGATAGTCCAGCAGGCCGTTGTGAAGGTGCTAAACCAGATCTACGAAGAGGCCTTTCTCGGTTTCAGTTACGGATTTCGGCCAAACCGACACCAGCATCGAGCATTGGATGCGGTATGGGTCGGGATCATGCAGCGGAAGATTAACTGGGTGCTTGATGCGGATATCCGAAAATTTTTCGATACCATTGACCATGAATGGTTAATGAGATTTCTGGAGCACCGTATCGCAGACCCCGGTATCCTCCGGCTGATCCGTAAATGGCTAAGGGCGGGAGTGTCGGAAGAAGGGCAGTGGTCCAAGACCACAGTAGGCACGCCTCAGGGGGCAGTCATTTCACCCCTGTTGGCGAACATCTACCTGCACTACGTCCTGGATCTATGGGTAGACAGTTGGCGAAAGCGGGTACGTGGCGATGTGATCATTGTGCGATATGCCGATGATTGTGCGCCACGAAGGCGCG
>PLSV01000327.1 GCA_003165235.1 Syntrophobacteraceae bacterium | reverse complement strand
TATGCCCGCAGCCAACACGACCGTTACTGCCAAATACTCCACACCAGCCTATACGCTTAACGTCGTGAACGGAACCGGGAGCGGCTCGTATGCAGCGGGCAAGGCAGTGACGATCGTCGCCAACGCCCCGCCTGCCGGACAGTCGTTTCTCGATTGGACCGGAGCGGCGGTGAGCAACCCCAGCCAGGCCACAACCACGCTCACTATGCCCGCAGCCAACACGACCGTTACAGCCAATTACTCCACACCCACGGCTGAGATTCCCTACCCTGTCAGCAGCCATCCGCGGCTATGGGTCACCACGAACGACTTGTCTCGCTTGCGAAGCTGGGCCACGGTAAGCAACCCGATCTACCAGCAGGGGATGCTGCCGTTGCTGAACCAGGTGGTCTCGATATATGAGACGCAGTTCTTTCCCAACGGCGTGGCCAATCCCAACTATCCCGACCCTGGCGACGTCCAGGGCTACACCGGTTATCTCACGGAAGCGTATGGAGTCGTGTTGGCTTTCAATTCCCTGATCGACCCCAATCCCGCGTCGCGCATCCAATATGCGCAGTATGCCCGGAACATGCTGATGTACGCCATGAACCAGGCCGCATTGGGACACCTCGCCGGCGCGCCGTTCCGCGATCCAGCGTTTGCGGTGTACAACCGCGCCAACAGTTCGGGCGAACAGTGGCCGCTTATCGTGGATTGGATCTACAAGGCCACCGACGGTGACGGAAACCAGATTCTCACCGCCAGCGACAAGGCGACCATCCGCAATGTTTTCATGATTTGGGCCAACGATTGTTTGAACGCCGAGACCACCGGCGGCGATCATCCGGCGCCCCTGGGCGTGATAAACGACATGCAGCTTCTGCCCAATAATTTGCCGTACCGTATGGCTGCAAACAACTATTACCTGGGCCATGCCCGTTTGATGACCATGATGGGGTTGAGCATCGATCCGGAGGACGACCCGCCCGTCAACGGCGGCGTTCCCGCGTCCCAGTTGGGGAACACCTTGCGCAGCTACATTTTGGACGCCACTGGCGCGTGGCTGTACCAGGAGTTTGCGATGTTCGGCGACCCGTCCGCTGTGGCAGTCGCCTATGACATTCCGGGCAACGGCGCCGGATTTGGCCTGGCCAGCGGTGGACTGCCGCCCGAGGGAATGCTCTACGGCCATTCCTTCTCCTTTATCCTGGGACAGTTGTTGGCGCTCCAGACCGCCGGTTTCAACAATGTGAGCTACTCGGGCCCGCAGATCCAGTTGATCGGCGCGCCGATCTGGGATCGGTACGTAACCGGATACATGTCTTCGCTCACCCCCACGGCGAAAGTCTTCTCAGCCCAGCCGTGGCTGGGTCCAGTGTATCAATACGGCAGCTACGGAGATCTGCTGCGCCTGTGGGTGACGCCGGACTTCATGCAGCCGTTCTCGCTCCTGGCGCTCTTAGACGAGCAAAACGGCAAGACCACCCATCTGAACGCCGCTCGCTGGTTCGCGGTTAACGCTGCCGAAGGCGGCGCCGGCGCCCTGTTTTCCCGAATTACGTCACCATTTAGCTACAGCTCTACCAGTTCGATCCTCTATTTTCTGCTTCTCGATCCGGCCGCAGCCGCAGCCACCGATCCGCGGCCGGCGTTCCCGACCACGTTCTATGATCCGCCGGCAGGCCGGATCGTGGCGCACAGCGACTGGAGCTCAAACAACACAATGTTTGACTATCGTGCAAGTTGGATCTCCATCAACCACCAGCTTGGCGACGGCGGCCAGTTCGAGTTCTACCGCAATGGAGAATGGCTCACAAAGGAAATGAGCAACTACGACAACAACGGGCTCGGCATGACCACCATTTACCACAACACGCTGGCGCTGCAGAACTGGAGCCCAAACGGCACACCGGATCTCAATTGGTTCGAATACGGAGAGTGGGACAATGGCAGCCAGTGGATGGAAGGAATGGATGCCGGCGACCCTGTGACCGTCACCAGCACCGGCCTGAATTACGTTTACGCGACGAGTGATCTGACCAATCTCTTCAACCGTTTTATTAACATCTGGTCGCCCAATACCGGCGCCAGCGATATCACCCAGGCAACCCGGTCGATCGTATGGCTCAACAACGACTACATCGTGGTCTACGACCGCGCTGCCTCAATCCACACGGGGCTTTTCAAGCGCTTCAACCTGTGCCTGGTCAACCAGCCGGCGATCGTCGGCAACGTGGCCGTCGAGACGATGAACAGCGGACAGCAGTTGTTCGTGCAAACGCTGCTGCCGCCCAATCCACTCACCANNATCATGACGGTGGAGGACCCGGCCAGGCCGACAGATGTCCGTTTCCTGCACGTATTGCAAGGGGCCGATCCCGGTGTGGTCATGGCTCCGGCCACTTACTTACGGAGCACCGGCGGCACAGCCTTTGACGGCGCGGCGTTTGGCAATGCAGCAGTTTATTTTCCGGTGAGCGGCAATTGGGCGTTCACCGGGACCACCTTGACTGCCCCGGCTGGCGTGAACACAATCCTTGTGGCCGGACTGGCGGCCAATGCCTCTTATGTCGTAAGCATCCAGTCCAACGGCGGCGGCAATATCATCAGCGTCACTTCCGGAGGTGCCGGCGCTCACACAGATGGGGCAGGGGTTCTGAGGCTGGCTTTCTAATGCGGCCANNCCGGGTCGGTCATTATTGAGCAGGGCGGCGCAGCCCAGCAGTTCCGCCCGAATGCCGGCGATGGACCCCAGCTTTTCGCTGAGCTCTCCCAGGCTCTTTTCAACGTTGTTTTTTCCCGCCTGGTGAAGCGCCAGGGCCTTTTGAAATGAGATGCGGATTCCCGTGAGCGTGAGATCGGTCTTTTCATTCAATGAGGTCCGGAAATCCTTCATTGTCTTGGTTAGACGGTTGACCAGATCATAGCGCACCCTTCCGCAGTGCCGGTCCAGGAGTTCTGCAACAGACGCCTTCATGCTCTTTAAAATCATTTTTTTGGCAATGAACGACGGTAAAGCGGAAGTAGCGGCAAGTTGGACCAGTTCGAGCCCAACCGGATCGTCCTTGAGCATGAAATAGAAATCGCTCTTCTTGCTCAGGCCCTCCACCGAGGTGAAAGGCTTCAATTTCAACTCGAAAATGTCACTGGTTAAAGTCAAAATCCTCTCGATGATTTCGTTTGTCTTGCGGGCAAATTCTCCGTGTGCATCCTCGAGCCGTGAGGAAACCTTTTCTGCAAGCTGCTGTCGCCAGGGATTGAATGTGTCTCGAATTCTATCGAAAATGAATTGTTCGAGCTGCTCCCTCAGACCTCCGCCCCCGCGATTCACCAGCCTCAGGTATTCTTCTTCAAGCTCTCTTTGGAGCGCAGGCGATTTTTCCCTCTTAAATCCGGATATTTCCTCGTCCAGTCCGGAAATGGCCTTGCCCAAATGGCCTTTGAGCAGGAACTGAGTATTCTCCCTGTCCTTTGCGATCTCCTTCATCTCCTGTTCGAATCGCTCGATCTTTGTCTTAAGCTCCTGAAGCGGCAGCTTGATAGCTTCCTGTTCGAGTTGAAAGGAGATGGTCTCGTCGGATATCAATTTGAGCAGGTTATTGACAACCGATTGCAGAAGGACCCTGCCTTTCTCGCGGGCCAGAAAATCCAGAAGTTGTTTTTCAAAAGCAGGAAGGAGGCTGCGCGCCACGAGAAGATCGTCCCCGGCCTTTTTCCCTTCGAGGGCCCAGCGGGCCGACAACGGATAAATCCGGACTTTCCCCGGCCCGACCTCTTCCTCGATGATACGGGAAGTAAATTCCAGCGACTCCTTCTGGTCACTGTCGCTGACTTGGTCGATCTTGTTGAGAACGAAAAAAACCTTATCCACAAAGTCGCGGACGTCCTTCAAAAACTGGTGCTCACTCCTGGAAAGAGGCGGATCGACCGAGACGACGAAGATCCCCGCATCGACGTATGGAAGATAGGCGTAAGCGGCCTCGGTATTGTGACTGTAGACCGAGCCTGCGCCCGGAGTGTCGATGATGCGGACCCCGCCCTTAAGATACTGTGAAGGATAAAAGACCGTGACCTCTTTTACTTCCTTTTTGTTTTGAGGATTCTCGCGCTCTGTAATAAATGCTGCAAGACCCGCAATGTCGATTTCTTCCAATCGGCCGTTAAGATACTCTACCTCGACTTTCAGCTTCGGGCCGTATCGCAGAATTGTGACAACGGAAGTAAGCGGCGTGATGGCTGTGGGCAAAATGCTCTCACCCAGAAGAGCGTTGATGAAAGTCGATTTACCCCGTTTGAACTGACCGAGGACCACCAGGTTGAAAGCTTCCTCTTCCAGTTTGATCCTGGTTTCAGCCAGGGACCTCGAAGTTACGTCGCGCACCGCGCCCTCCAGTTGTGCGACAATGCCGATCAAGCGTTCTCTTAGCTGCGGGTAATTGAACATGGAACACCCTCCTGGCAAAAACGGATCACCCTGCGTGGTCACCGGCATCTGCTGAAACATCCGTTTGAGATCAAAAAAAAACTTCTGTTTCCAGCGAGCAAACAGAAGTCATCATCCCCCTAAAGGGCAGTTATGGTGGAACTTCATCACCGCATTTATTAATATACAGGAGACTTTCCCCTGTCAATCCATAATCCGGAAAGATCTGCGCGGGTTTAGAACAGTCTGGGAAACAACCTTCCGGTGCGGGAGAGATAATTGCGGTACTGCCCGCCGTGGATCCTCAGCAGGTGTGACTCTTCGTCCCGCACTTTCACTGAAACGCAAATGAAGTGAACGATGAGGATGAGTAGCGAAAGGGCCGTAGGGAGCAGCAGCGACACTCCGAGCAGTATCACTATTTGAAAAAGATAGATTGGATGTCTCACCATCCGGAAAGGACCCTCGGTGACAAGAGAAGTCTTTTCCTTTTGATCGATCCCGATTCTCCAGGCATTGCCCATGACGGAGTAACACCAAAGGGTGCCGGCGTAGCCAAGCACGATGAGGGCCATGCCGAGTGCGAGGCTCGAAGCGTTTAGCAAGGCGGGCGTAAGCGGCCGCAGCCTCGGCGCCCAAATGCCGCACGCCATTAGAATCGGCTGGCCTAACCAGGCCGCGATGACCAGAAACCATCCCATCCAGAGCAGTTTCTCCCTGGAAGTCCGAGGCTTCAGATTCGCAGATCGGCCGATCAGTTTGCGAACCCGCCGGGCCTGAACAAAGACCCCTGTCCAGTAAACCAGCGCGGAGGCCAAGACTGCGGCTTGCCGGAGAGTCAAATGGTCAGGGACCTCAAGCGCCATGGCGGATCGCGCGTCTGGCCAGGATCAGCCTTTGCAGTTCGAGCGCCCAATGCTTCTTGATGCTGAACCAGACGTCCTCTGCCCAGGGCAGATGCAGGGTTTCCGGATTCATCGTGTCTTCGTTCTGTTCGATGACGATGTCCGCTTCGGGTGGCGGATGGTACCTGTTGATGCGGTCCATGATCGCCTGGCTTTTCAACAGATGCTCCGTGTCAGGAACCGGGCCGTGTTTCCAGCCCGCGGGCAACTCGACATTGCGCACATGCGCCGTGCCTGAGGCTTTAAAGAGATTGGCCGGACCGTAGCCGAGAAAGTCTCCGCCAAGCAGATCGCGGCCCTTGTAAAAGCCTGTGAACTCCTCAACGGTATCGGGAACCGTTCTGAGCCGAAAATTCATGTCCCATTGGTTCGGCAAAAGTCGAGTCAACCCCCCCGCGTCACTCGAGGTTACGTAGGGAAGTGTAAGGCCTGCGACCGGCCGTTTCCGGCCGGTGAGAGGATCGGTTATGTCGTAGCGGCCTTCGCCTTTCCACGTCAAAGGACTCCAAACCTCCACGCGTTCCGAATAGGCGAACAAGTCCAGGATTTTGATGTTTTGCATCCCCCCCTGGCTGTGACCTACGATCATGGGCCGCAATCCCTCTTTTTCGTAGTACCACGCGATCATACCGGCGATCAGGTCTGCGCTTTCGTAACAACTGAATGACCAGGCGCCGTCGCCCGGATTGCGGATACTCGCTTCGGGATAACCCATGCCGACCAGAAAATGGGAAAACGAAGCCAGGCGCTCCTTCTGGGGAGCAATGCCCCCATGAATGTTGATGATCCGCGGTGCCGGCGCCTTTGACAGAATTTCCCGAATGTCTTTTTCCGTCATGTGCTCAGGGTCGAGACCCAGTATCTTGTCTTCGATTTCCGGGGAAAGCGAGTACGCCTTGAGCCCAAAGTTGTCTTCAATTCGGTCGATGCGGGCGGAATCCAGGCCATGGCGTTCGTAAGTGGCGCAGCCGGGCACAATCAAAGCAGTTCCGAGCAGAAGAATCAAGAAGGCTTTATGCATCATTGGCAAGCAATCCCATCTAGTGAGTCAAGAAAACGAGTTTTGAATTCTTCAATCTGCTGGGGCGAAAAGACGGTTGACCGCCAGGTCAGGCTGATGTTCACTGCCTCGCGGACTGTGGTGAAGGACAAAACGAACGGAGTCGTCGGGCCGGTGGAAACGGCTCGGAAATAATCTATCGGCTTATCACCCGGGTGCTGCTCCCAAAGGGCGTTCAAGTTGATGTTCGCTATGCCGCCCCAAAGCGGATAATGTTTTTGGTAAAATTTCTTCCTTCGTTCGGTAGAGTACAAAGAAAATACGAAGCGTCCAAAAGCCAGCTCCAGCGGCGTCGCCAGGTAGAGCCGGCCGTTCTTGACGGCGAGCGTCTGCCGGCGGATATCCTGGGCCAGATCCATCAGGCCGATCTCTTCGGGAACTTCGTGGGAAACAACGTATGAGCCGAGGAAAAGTCCGAACCTGTGCCGGTTCTCCGGGCGGAGATCGTTCCTCGTATTGACGATGCAGCCGAGGGAAATCTTCCGGCGCTTTTGCCCGGTTCGGCTCAAACACAAGGGGGAAAAACATTTCATCATCAACGCGAGCACTAGATCAGTGACGGTGAGGTCCCACGATCTCGCTGTTTTCATCATAGAACGGAGCTTCTCGGGACCCAGGCAAAGTTGAGCATACCCTACGTGGAAGTCGTGAATATCGCGGTACGGAGCGCGGCAGGAAGTGTTCATGTTTCTAACGTGAGATCGAAGGGAAGCCAGTTTGCGTACGAGCAGCGCCGGGTGGCGAAGCAGGCGGTCACAACGGCCGGGATAGAGGTCGAAGGTTTCCCTGCATTCGGCCCCCCGGCCCCCGTAGCGCGCAAAGATGTCTCTCATCAGGCGCACGATTGATATGGCGTCGGCGGCCGGATGAAAGTAACCTATGCCAAGAGAAAACGAGTTCTCATACGGCACGGCAAAAAACCTGAACGGGTCGAAGCTCTCGATGTATGAAAAAGCGGAATTCAACTGCCTCTCGATTTCGGAGGCAAGGGCTGAGTCAGGGTTTGCATCGTTGATGAGCTTGATTTCGCAACACGCCGGGCCAGCCT
Source organism: Syntrophobacteraceae bacterium (assembly GCA_003165235.1). Lineage (GTDB taxonomy): Bacteria > Desulfobacterota > Syntrophobacteria > Syntrophobacterales > Syntrophobacteraceae > SbD1. The sequence continues at coordinate 20,637 of PLSV01000327.1, read as the reverse complement.
CATAGCAGTAAGTTCCCCGGCTTCGATCCAGCGACAGACCCGTCAGCCCCTGTGCTTCCAAAGTTGTGTTCACTGCTCTACGCAGCTTTTCGAATTCGAGACTTTCATGAATTCGGAGCACGTGGACCGCGTTGTAGGAGTGCAGGTCGCACCATTGGAGCATAGTCTTTTGAAAGCTGTTCAATCGGCCGGACATAAGAGTTTTCACGCTTCTGTCGGCAGAGACGTCGCGGCGTCCATTGGCTCAACGCCGGCCGGTTCTTTTCCGCCGATCTCCGTAATAGGCTTCTGAATTTTTTGACCGGCGGACAGCACCAGAGGTTGGCATCCGCCAAAGACGTCATTGAAAGCCGAATCTGCCACGGGGCCCAAAAGTCCTGCCTTTCCTTACCTTACGACGACGCTTACCGTAGGGGCGCACCTTGCCGCGAGAGCGTGAGGGAGCGCGTCGCAGTGATAGATCGTGGGCAAGGCCTTCGCCGCCGGGGCTTGGAGTTGGCCGCTGCCGCCAAAGGACATTGCGGGGCTAAAGCGGATTCTAAGTAGCACATTCCCTGAAGACGGTCAATCTTCACATTCACTTGCGGTGTCATTCAAACCGGCGGCGTTTTTCCGTCGCCGCCATGATGCTAATGAATCGTTGGATTATCGTCCTTGGATTTTATGATCTTAAGGTGAATTTTTCTCACCTTGCCTTTTTGTCCGCTCGTCGGTTCGCGCATCCGTGGATCGCCCCCGAATTGACTCCTGCAAAACCTTGCTGCCTTCAGGGCGGGTTTGACGATGAGAATGAGGCCGATAGAAGCGACTGCAAGCCCCATGGTCAGGTCGCGGCCTGAGACGAGGAAGCCCGTGTATATGAAAGTTGCCCCCAAAAATAATAAAACCGCTGAAATCATTAAAATTCTCCGGGGTATTCTCTTGGATTAGAATTGAAAGTTTATTAACTTCTTTCAACGACTTTTGTCAAATCCGTCCCAACAGCTTGAGCATCCCGATGGACAGGGCCGGAACGTAGGTAATGAGCAGCACTCCCAGCCCGAGTATGACCAGAAAGGGGAGAACATCCCGGTAGAGCGTTGTGATTGGCACTGCGAAGCGAGATGATGATAAGAGCAGGTTGAGGCCTACCGGCGGGAAGAGAAAACCAAGTTCCAGGTTCGCCAGAAAAATGATGCCGAGATGGATCGGGTGGACTCCAAAAGCCACCCCGAGCGGGATGACGAGGGGCGCCAGGACGATGATCGCCGAGAATATTTCAAGTATGCTCCCCAGCACAAGCAGCACGACGTTCAATGTAAGCAGGAAAAGGAGCGGGGAGTGAATCTGCTCCCTTATGACCTCCAGCAGGCGATCGGGGATTTGGGCGTCCACCAGGTAGCCTGTCAGGCCCATAGCGCAGCTAAGAAGCATCAAGACCGCCCCGACGAACGCGGCAGCCTTCACGAGGGTCGCCGGCAACTGATCCAGGGGGTGCAGGTCACGGTGAATGACGCATGAGATAACGATTGTGTAGGCGAACGCGAAAGCGGAAGTCTCCAACATCGAGGCGAGGCCGGTCCCGAACAGAAGGGCCATGGCCACCGGGATCGAGAGTTCCCATTTCGCCTTGCGCGTTGCAGCCATCAGTTCGCGCCATTTGAAGGGCTGCCGCTCGATCCCGGACTTTAGGCCAACGCTTATTCCATAAATCACCACAAGGGTGAGGAGCAGCGTCCCCGGCACAAATCCGGCGACAAACAACTGGTCCGCCGGAGCATTTGCGACAACGCTGTAGAGGACCACGGCAAGGCATGGAGGAAACAGCAGGCCGAGGCTCCCGGCCGCCGTCACCAGGCCGAGAGAGAACCTCTCGGAGTAACCATCGTTGAGGAGTATGGGATAGACAAGCCCCCCAAGTGCTATGATGGTGACGCCGGAACCCCCGGTCAAGGCTGTGAAAAGCGCGCATACAGCTCCAACAAGCACCGCGACCCCTCCTGGAATGGACCCAAGCAGAGCACGAAAAAAAATCACCAGCCGCAGGGGAGCGTTGGTCTCCGCTAGGACAAACCCTGTTGCGGTCAGGAGTGGTATGGCGGGCAGGGTTGGAGAGCCGACAAGTCTGTAAATCTCGGCACTGACAGCCGCAATGGGGGTCCCGTCCCTCCAGAAAAGGATCAGCGCCAATCCGGACATTGCCGCAAAGACAGGCGAGCCAAGAAGGGTCGCGGCCATGAGTATGGCGCCCAGGACCCAGGTCATCGAGTCCGTGGGCTGAATTATGCCCAGACAAAAGGTCGCGCCTGCGATGGCCGCAGCGCAAAGACGCGCCGGAAACCAGTTTGAGGATTTCGAAATGTAGGCCAGCGAGATAAGCCCCAGGCCGAGCGGCATTACGCTTTCGCTGATCCAGATCGGAAGGCCGAATGTTAGCTCCCGGCCCTGCGTGCGTTCGGCAATAACGACACACGCACTGGCATAGGTAAGAATTGCGGTTACGGAGGCCGCTGCGCAGCAGGAGAAGAATTCAGCGTCCCGGCGCGCCCTCACTCCGTGCAGCAGGCCGGCAGTCGAGAGCGTAAGATGTTTACCGGTCAGTGTAGCGGCAAGTCCGCCAATAAAGGTGAGAAAAAAGGTCAACTGTTGAGTATAAGTGGCGGAGCCATGGATGTGAAACCCGGCAAACGGGCGGCCGAGAAAGTCCACCATCGGCATGGCCGTGAGCAACAAAAAGCCTGCGACCAGTAAACCTTCCCCAATACGGCGGGCCAGAAAACGGGGTGTCACTTTCCTGCCTTACCCGCCTGCCGGCGGCATTGATCTCTCAGCTTCATGGCGGTGTCGAGAGGTTCGGCTGGCACATAGGACCCGCGCACCTGCGAGACAACCCTTTCAATCAGGCGCCGCCATTCCATTAAGGTTTCTTCGTCAACTGAAACAACTTTGACCCCATTTTTCTCCAGGGTCTCAATGGCGCTTTTGTCGGTTTGCCTCGAGAATTCGCGGAGGCGTTCAGAGGCTTTGAGCGCTGATCGCCTCAGAGCAGGGCGGATTTCGACGGGAATTTTCTCCCAGGCGGATTTCGTTATTACTATGCCCCCCAGGAAAACGGCCCATTTAAAATCGGTCATATAACTGACATGTTTATACCACTGAAGCAGGAGAATACCCTGCGGATTAATGGTGACCGCATTCACCAACCCGGTCTGAAGGGCGGTCGCAATCTCGGTGGCGGGCAGAGGCACAGGATGGAACCCGGCCTTTTTCCAAACTTCCGCATACTGGTCATCGCCCGCCCAGATGAACATCTTGAGCTTTCTCATATCATCGGGCGCCCTTACGGGAGACGTGGTAAAGAAATGGGCCCATCCAGCATCCGACCAGCCGAGCAGAATAAAGCCCTTTGCCTCCATCCGCTGCTCCAACTGGGGACCGAGCTGTTCAATGACGCAATCCAACTGCCCGTAATCGGCGTAGGCCAGGGGAATTTCGAGCGTGACTACCGCCCGCTCGATTTCGCTGAGACCCCCCGTGGTAAGAAGCCCCGCATCGAGTGTCCCGAGCCGCATCTTTCGGACGATGTCCCGGTCATCCCCGGCCACCCCTCCCGGATAAAGCCGGAATACGATCCGCCCATTGGACTCCTTTTGCCATTCAGCGCCCATTTCTTGAAGGACCTTATGCCACTCGGACCCTTGAGGCGCGAGCGTCGCCACTTTTATGACAATCTCGCCGGCAGCATGGGCGGTCAATGCCGAAATGAAAAAGAAAACGGCCGCAAAGCAAAGCCGTCTGGAAAGTTTAACCAGGGAGCAAAGGGCCGCATCCTGGAGAAGTTTGCCCTTCCCGCTTTCCATTCGGGACCTGCGCTCTTCGAGCCTGGCGCCGCCTGCACCTTGTTTCCAGCTTTCTTTCCGATCAAGTTTCATGTTGTTTGGTTCCTGAATCAATCAAGAAAGAGACGGTCCATTCGGCCCAGAAGCCATCGCGCCCGGCGTTGCGCCATGATATTTGAAAGCCGCTGGTCCGGTGCATCTTCGATATTGACCACGAGCGCCTGATCGAGCAGTTTTTTGAATTCAACCCGGTCCTGCATCGGGACGTCAACCGTTTCGGCAAAAGCAACCAGTGGGGCGGCCCTTCGTCCGGCGGACAACTGCACCGCCCGCGTAAGGCTTTCGCGCGCACGGTCGATAGAGCCACCGGCTGCGGCCGGCCTGCCGCCTTCGTACACAATCATGAAATCGTAGAGAATGCCCGTCCCGAATTCCGCATCAAGTTCCAAGGCGCGGCGAATGAGGGCTTCGACCTTGGGCAGGTCGGCTGAGAGAGCAGGGTCGGTCTTGTCCAAAGAGATGGCGGCCCCCCACGCGGCTGCAGTCCAGTAAAGGAGCGCAACGTCTTTCTTGCCCAATGGGGCCAGCGCCTTCCCAGGATCGCTTTTCAGCAGATCGGCGAAGCCGGGCCGGACTTCCTCGAGGCCGCGAATTCCGTAACCGAGGGCTCGGCGGTAAAGGCGCAGGGCACGCTCCCTGAGAGATATGGCCCTTATCATGTCGCTGTCTTCAATGAAATCGGCCTCCGTTTGTACAAAGCCGTAGGCGTACTGAGTAAAACCGCTCGTGACCGCCAGCAAAAGCCCACGATTATGTGGGGACTGCGCCAGCAGTCCCTCGATCGTTTTAAGCCCGAAAGGCAGCGCCGCTCCGACCAGATCCGGATCATCGTCGGTTGCGTAAACCGATGAGCTTTCAGCCAGAGCGTTGCCGAGCCGATCCACCGCGAGTTTCTGAAGGGAACAGCCCGGCAGGGCCAGGATAAAAACCCAAATCGACATCCGGAAGAATACCCCAGGAGAGCTTGCAGGCAATTTGGCCCTCATAATTCGGTCCCTGTGCTCATGGTCTCCTTCTCCAAAAAACATTCAGCGCCACTGCGACTCCTCAAAATATCAAGCACTTTTTGGAATCGAACGGGGTTGTACTCGCGATCAAATTCTCAGGCAGGCAGTTGCGCCGACGGCCTGCCCAACCGGGCTTCGCGCTATGGGATTGAACGGGCGACACCCTGCTATTTGACTTTTTTGAAGAAAAGTTCCTGCGACCCTGGAAGAGTGACGTGAATAACTCCTTTATCAAGGCTTCCAACGATCACTCCCCCGTTCTTGGTGTTGAGCCTCAGTTCGTTGCCCTTCACATACCAGGAAAAAGTGACTTCATCGTCGCCAACCCTCCAGACGCCTACCCCGGTTTCTTTCAATTCCAGGGTGGCTTCATGGTGATGCGGAGAAGCTTTTATTTCAGCAATATAGGTCCCAACGTGCGCGCTCGATGGACCGCAACCTGTCATGGCGGCGGGGATGAGGCAGAATAGAAGCAGCCGGAAAAAAAACGAAGATTGTATCTTTATTTGCATCACTATGAACCATCACGATTCGGTGGAGGTAATTCGGCTCCCGGCGCCGATGATCGATTTCATTCTATTCAAAAGCTCCGGCCTGTCAAAATAATAAATCTGGACGGAGAAAGCCAGCATTAGCGCATTTTCCAGGACCTTTTTCCAGCCGATCGGCTCTCCCACAACATCGTAGCACCCGCAACTGATCGGGGCGCCCCAGTACATGTTGATCAGGATCATTACGTCGAACATTATCAGAAGCAGTCCGATCACTATTATGGATGAGCGGGACCTGAAACCGATGATCAAAAAAAGGCCGGCGACAAGTTCGATCCACGGCAGTATGACAGCTCCCAGGTTCAGGAAAATGAAGGGAATCAGCCGGTAATCTGCTATTGCTTCTGCGAACTGGGCAGGATGCGGTATTTTGCTCAAACTTGCGTAGATGAAAAAATAGCCCAGGTAAACCCTCAACGCAAAAGAGAGATACTCACTCTTTATCATTCGTTTAATAAAGGATGGGATCATCTCGCAGCCTCTTGCTCGACCGGATAACCGTCGGCTTCCCAAGCCCGCAGGCCACCGTCCAAAACTTTCACGTCCTGATGTCCCCGAAGCAGCAGTTTCCCTGCAATTTCCAGATCATACGGCCTGCTTATCGTATTTCCGTAAACCACTATCTTTTTGTCCTTCTCTGCTTCGGGGAAACTCATAAGGTAGACGATATCGAAAAGCGCCACTGGCATGTTGACTGCGCCCTTTATATGCCGCTTCCGGTAGAAATTGTTGGGCATGGCGTCCACGATGAGCGTTTGTCCCTGCCGGTAATCTTCCATCGCCGCAGAGGCGCTGATCGAAGCAACTGGCTCCGGACGCTCGGGGATAAGTGGGATTCCGTAAGGATTCGAAAAGTTAAAGGTTATCGCCAGAAGGATGCTTACCCCGATGACAAGCACAAAATCGAACCAGAACACCCGGGAGGCCCTGACTACCGCATCGGCTTCTTCTTCGATTATTTCCTGGTCTTTGAGAAGCCAGCCGCGCATCTCCCGCACGAAGTTCCTCGAAAGGTGCGGATAATCCCGAAGCAGGCTGTCAAATTGCTCCTTCGAGAGCACAACGAGTTGTGTTTCGACCAGACTTTCTGCATTGGTGGTGCGCGTGTCGCCCGCTAGAAGAGCCACTTCGCCGAAGTGATCCCCGGGGCCGCGTACAGACAGCTCTCTCTCCATCCTGTCTTTATGGCTTACGAAAATCCTGACTCGACCGGAACCGATGATATAGAAGGCGTCCGGCAGATCCCCCTCATTGAAAATTATCTCGTTCGGCCGCGCAACTTTGCTCTGAACCGTTCGGGCAAGCTCGTCCAGCTTTTCAGGGGGCAAATCCCGAAAAATAGAGCTCTTTAGCAAAAATTTTCTGTTTTCTTCCGCATCGGTCATTGATGTCGCTATTTCTTTTTGTGCAACGTCTTCAACTGTTTTACGAACCCATCAGGGTCCTGAATTACGCCCGTGTGGCTGTAGAGCACTTTCGCGTCCTCAGTAGAAACGATCATGGTGGTAGGCGTTGGCACTCCCTCCATAGAGGCCGAAATTGCCATATCTTCGTCAAGCAGGATTGGAAAAGAGGTCTTGAACTTTTTTTGGTAGGCTTCCACTGCGCCTTTTTCATTACCGATCGCTATTGCTATCACCTTTACGTCGCTCAGACGCGAGTCCCCCTGGATCGCTTTGTAGATATTGTTCATTATGGGGGCGTTGGCGAGGCAGTGCGGACAAAACGCGCTCATGAACTCGATAACCACCAGCTTCGCTTTTATATCACTGACTTTAAACGGTTCCGCCGCCTTCAAGCCGAGATATTTCTGCGCCGGCGCAGAATCAGGGGCGGGAAGGGTAAATTTCGCAGGCGGGAATTGTTCCGCAGGGACGGCACAAAAAGCCGCGTTAGGCTGCAAAAAAATAAACATGCAAATAATAATTTGAAAAAAATTGATCCATCCTTTCTTTTTCATCACTTTTCTCCATCTGGCGCCAGATTCTATTAAGTGAAAAAACTCTGCCCCGCCTGCCGATCCTACATTTACGGTTTGCGTTCCGGAATTTTGCCTTGGACGGATCGTCGGATACAGCAGAATATGTGATGCAGCCTGCTGCGTCAATCACAAGATGAGTTAATTTTAGCCTGAGTTGCCGGTTGGACAAGTCTCGCGTTTTATAGCCAACTTTGTTGAGGTGACTCCTAAGGTATTGACCGGCGCCGCGAAGCAAGGTTTAATTCCTTCCGGGCGGGAATCGCGGCTCGATTCAGTGACCTTATGGACTGATATCCGGAGACAGTTAGCCTGTCTGGACTGGGAGACCCTGGATGCTGAATGAAAATCGAGAACAGGAATTGGTCGCCGAACTTAAACTACTGCGCGCCAGAGTTTCGGAACTGGAGTCGATGGCGGAAGGCCGCCGTGAAGTGGAGAAGACTCTACGGGATCAGCTTCAGTTTCTGCAGATATTGATTGACACCATTCCAAACTCGATCTTTTTCAAAGACAAGGATGGAAAGTACCTGGGATGCAATAAGTCATTCGAGCGGCGCATCGGATTGGACAGGGGCCACATCATTGGAAAATCCACCCCTGACCTCTTTCCCGAAGAGCTTGCCGCTCGATATGAGCAGCACGATGCAGAGCTTTTCGAGCGGCCCGGTGAAAAGATATACGAAACGAGGCTGACTTATCCGGATGGGAAAATCCGAGATGTCATTATAACAAAGGGAACTTTTACGGATTCCGAAGGCAATGTTGCAGGGTTGGTCGGCGTCGCACTCGATATAACTGAGCGCAAACGAGCCGAAGAAGCGCTGCAAAGTGCGCACGACGAACTCGAGGGACGCGTGGAGAGAAGAACCGCCGCTCTGGCGGAGGCGAACCGCAACCTGCGAAAAGAAGTAGCCGAACGAACCAGGATTGCCGAAGAACTCCGAATGAGCTCCGAAAAGCTGAAAATATTTGCTTACTCCGTTGCGCATGATTTGAAAAGTCCTTCAATCGGAATTTACGGGCTTGCCGGACTGCTGCAGAAAAACTTCGCTGGAATCCTCGGTGAAAAAGGCGCCGTTTTTTGTGACAGGATAATGAAGGCATCGGAGCATGTGGCTTCCCTGGTTGATGCAATCAATCTGTTTATCGCTGCAAAGGAAACCCCGCTCAAGATTGAGCCGATTGATATGGCTGAGGTCTTTCACATGCTGAGAGACGAGTTTTCGGCCAGGCTTAGAGTGCGGCGTATAGACCTGCTTGAGCCTGAAGGGGTTGTGCTTGTGCGTGCGGACAAGATTTCCATGTTAAGGGTTTTTAGAAATCTGATCGATAATGCCGTCAAATATGGAGGCGACGGGCTCGCTACTATCGAAATCGGTTATGAGCAAGCCGGGGATTTCCATCATTTTACCGTAAGAGACGATGGGGTGGGCATTCAGGCTGATGACGGCAGCAACATATTCAAATTGTTTCAACGGCAGTGCGCATCGGATGAGATCGAGGGCACGGGTCTGGGACTGGCGATCGTAAAAGAAATAGTCGAGCTTCACAAAGGGCGGGTTCGGGTAGAGCAGGGCGTGGAGGGGGGAACGGTTTTTCATTTGTTCATTTCAAGGAGTCTTTAACTCTTCGATATGGAATCCTCAGAATTTAGATAAATTGCTCATAGGTGAGCAGTTTGCTATAGATAGCGGCGTCAGAATCTGTCTAACCCGATGAGCCGGCCTGGCTTGTGTCTGGGGGACTGTAATACATGCAGCATGAATCAGAATACCCATGGGTTCGCGACTTGCCATGGCTGATTGTCTTCGGCCTTCTTTCGTCGGTTTACTGCGTGCTTGCCGCCGCTCGCATAGGTGTGACCTGCGACGAACCCATATATTTGCTCCGTGGCCTCCAAAGCTGGCATCTGGGCGGGAGCGGGGGTTTGACCAAAATCGGCACAATGCCGCTGCCGGTCGATGTGACGACATTGCCGTTATACATTTGGGAGTTGTTGCGAGGCCAGCGCTTTGATCAGCTCCTGGAAATTGACCGGATGCTGCCCGTGGCGCGCGCCGGGACGCTGGTGTTTTGGTGGGCGGTGTTGTTTTACGGTTGGAGGGTGGGATCGAGTCTCGCCGGACCTTGGGGAGGGCGGCTGGCTGTGGCGCTGCTTGCCTTTGAACCTTCCCTGCTGGCCCACGCAAGCCTGGCTACAACCGATGTGGCGCTCACTGCCTGCATGCTCGCGCTGGCATATCACTTCCGTGAGGGACGAACATCCGGGTGGCGGCTGCGTGTGGGGCTTCCGTCGCTCTTGTACGGATTGGCCCTGCTGGCTAAAGCCTCGGCACTGCTACTGGGTCCGTTATGCTTACTGGCTCTCGAATTGGATCGACTGGGGCGCCAACAGGCATTCGCTGTCCCGGCAAATAGCGGGGCAGCGCAATTTTTTAGGCGACTCATCGCTGAACTCGGCCCGTTTGGCCGCGACTTAAAGCAGATTTTTGGTTTGGGATTTCTCCTGATGCTTATCTACTGCGGCAGCGGTTGGCGCCCCGAGCCCAGTTTTGTAGCATGGGCAAGGACACTGCCGGATGGCCCTATGGCGTCAGTTATGGTTTACCTGGCGGACCATTTGCGGATTTTTAGCAATGGCGCAGAAGCAATCGTTTGGCAGATCAAACATAACAATATCGGACACGGTGTGTTCATTGCCGGCAGGACTGACCCTCGCGCCCTGTGGTATTATTTCCCTTTGGCGATGACAATGAAGTTGACGGCGTCTGTGCTGGCATTGCCGTTGCTTGTTGCGATTGTCAGGCCAAGAGCGTTGTGGAATTGGGCGACCGTGATAACGGCGGTGCTGATTCTTTTCAGTGTCACCTTTAGGGTGCAAATAGGCATCCGATTGGTTTTGCCGCTTATCGGTTTTTTTATCGTAGGCGCGGCAGGCGCGGCGGTTAACATGATCGCTGCGATGGAGTCCGGCTGGCGAAAACATTTGGCTGCCGGAGCTGTGGCTTGCTGTGTATTTTGGACTGCGGCTGCATCGGTCATTGTTTGGCCGAATGCGCTCTGTTATGTCAACGAGCTATGGGGCGGAACCTCAGAAGGTTACAAACTGTTGAGCGATTCCAATTATGACTGGGGCCAGGGGATCAGGGAACTCCGGGACTGGCAGCAGCGAAATGGCGTCGAGAACCTGGATGTCTGGTACTTCGGCAGCGATCCGGATCGGTTAAAGGGACCTTTCCATCTGGTTTCAATGAGGGATAGTAAATTCCAAGGGCCGGATGATTTTATTGCACAGTTTCGTGGACGCTATTTAGCTGTCGGCACAACCAATCTGTATGGCGGCTATTTCATCGAAAATCCTAAGAAGGGGCATGCCCTTGAAGAATCGGCGCTGACCGCCATTCGCTATCTCAGGACCAGACAACCCGTTGCCCGCACAACGACTTTTCTGATCTATGATTTCACCGGATTATGAGTGTCCCGTGTGTATGATGCTGCCTTTGGGTGACCATCTCACTCTTTTGGGGGTGATTTCATCGTAGCATTCGATGAAATCGCCGACCTTGCCCAGGGTCGCGCCTGAGACCTGCACGCCTACCTGCTGTCCGACGCGGGCTTCCTTCACCGGCTGGTTCTCGATCTGGAGCGATTCTATCCTGGCGCTGTGAACCGGTCCCATGGCCGTCACCACCCGAAAATGCTTTCCGACCTGGACGGCGCCATTAACGACCTCGCAGCCTAGAATCACTCCTCCTTTTTTCGATTTGAAGGTCGCGATCACCTCGCATTTTCCGATAACCCTCTCTTCGGTCTCAATCGGCGCCAGATTCTTGGCAATGGCTTTGACATCTTCAGCCAACCTGTAGATTACATCGTACAGGCGCACCTCCACCCCATGTTCTTTCACCCACTGTTCCAGCTTTGGGGTGACCCCTATGTTGAATCCGATGACAAGCCTGCTCCCGGTCAAAGCCATAAGCAGGTCCTGTTTGACTATGTTCCCCACGCCGGACTGGATCACCTGCACTTCCGCTTCGGGCAGCTTCAGGTTGGCAAGCAGAGCTGAAATCGCTTCAACGCTTCCCATCGTATCGCATTTGAGCACCAGTTCAATTTTTGCCTTCCCCTCGGAGCGGTCCACAAATTCCGAAGGGCCATGCCTCGTCTCTTTCGAAGTTTTAGGGGAACGCTTTTTTTCGCTCATTTCGATCTCCATTCGAATTTGGAACGCATTTCCGCAATTTGAGTAAATGTTTTGTAAAACTAAGACAGGGCAGGATTGCTGGCTAGTGGCCATCCCGAATCACCGGATCAACGCAGGAAAATTTCACATTATGAGGATTCGACGCCCAGCGGGGCTTCCGATTCGGATCTTTCGATCTGCAAGAAAGGGATTTTGCGTTCCGGCAAAGAAATAGAGGGCTTGCGCCGAGGCCCACCCTGGAGCGTGAAAGACAAAGTTAGAAGGGTGAACTTCCGGCAAGAACGCGTAATCGGGAATGTGAGTGAATGACAGGCGCCCGTTTAGGCAAGCGCCTTATCGAAAGTAACGATCATTGCCCTGACCGGGCAGCTCTTAACGCATAGCTCGCAGGCGCTGCACCGCTCGGATTCAAATGCGACTTCCATATCCGGTCTCTTCACGTGGAGAGCCCCAGTCGGGCAGACAGCCGTACAGGCCCCGCACTGGTAGCATCTTTCCTCGTCGCGGCGAATTCCATGGCCGACCGGTTCCACCTGGACGCCCACCTCTTCGAGATATTGGACCCCTTTGTCAAAATTATCCGCGCTGCCATGCAGTTCCATTACCAGCATTCCCTCTTTTCGGGGAAAAATCTGGGCCTTCAGGATATTGAAAGCCAGGTTATAGTCGCGCACCAGGTTGGTTATTATGGGTTTATCCACAATTTCCTTCGGGAATCTCAGCACAAGCGTTCTTGAATACATGATTGCTCCTTCCTCTTTAGGTCAGATAAAAATAACATTGCCGAGCAAAAGTCCAAGCATTTTTTTCCGGCCCCCCTCCTCCGAGATCTTAATGTTACTTCCGATTTCCGCCGCCCCCGTTTATTGTTGACCCGGAAGGCGTGAAAAAATATACTATACTAAAGAATAGTAGTTTAATTTTCCTTTGACGCCACCCTGGAGCTGATATGAAGCTGTCCACCAGAAGCCGATATGGAGTAAGACTCATGCTCGATTTGGCTCTTCACGCTGATGAAGGGCCTGTTCGGCTTGGGTCTGTCGCCCAAAGGCAGGGTATCGGGATAAAATACCTGGAACAAATTATAATCTCTCTAAAAAAGGCGGATTACATTACTAGCGCTCGCGGCCCGAAGGGCGGGCACATGCTTGCCAGACCCCCCGAAGAGATTACCGTCGGAGAGATAGTGGGGCTTCTGGAAGGCGGCCTGAAGCTCACGAGGTGTGCTAAGTATCCCGAAGAGTGCGTCCGTTCCGGTCAGTGCGTTACCAGGACTATCTGGATGGAGGCGACCGAGGCGATTCGCGAAAGGCTTGACGCGATCACTTTCAGAGAGCTTATGAACAGGTCCCCTGCCAGGGTTGATTCAAGACAATGCGAGCCATAATCGCCGGGGCGAAAGTCAAGGCGACCGATGCGGATAACTTGGAATGAAGATAACATCGATTGCGGTCAGCAAAACAAAGGGCACTCGGAAGGAACCTGTCGAGCAGGCGCTGCTGGTTACGGAACATGGCATCCAGGGCGATGCGCATGCGGGGGCATGGCACCGGCAGGTCAGTTTTCTGGCAATGGAGAGCATCGAGAAGGCTAAAGCCGCCGGTCTCTCAGTCGGCTTCGGAGATTTTGCCGAAAACATTGCAACCGAAGGAGTCGACTGGGTTGGCAGTCCGGTGGGCGCCAGGTTCAGGTTGGGCAAATCGGTTCTGGTGGAAATCACCCAGATCGGCAAGGAATGCCACAAAAAATGCGCAATCTACTACCTGGCCGGAGATTGCATCATGCCGCGCGAGGGCGTTTTTGCAAGGGTAATCCAAGGGGGCGTCATTCGCTGCGGTGACAATATCGCTCGGGTTGACGCCCCTGGCGCCGCAGGATGAAGCCGGCAGACTGCGCTCATTGTGAAGGAAGATGCGCCCGCCAAATCCCATTTGCACGGAATGAGGCGGGCCCGGATTTTATGGCTATAATCCCCGGAAGTGACCTCAGAGGTTGGTAAGAAGATCATGCAGACGGACAAAGCTCATTTAAACCACGCGGAGACAATCGAAAAAATCCGGGCCCGAAAACGCGAACTCGGCAAGCAACTGATTATTCTGACCCACCATTACCAGCGAAAAGAAATCGTCGAGCTGGGCGATTTCGCTGGGGATTCGTTCGAGTTGTCCAGAAAAGCGGCGGCAGATCGGGATTGCCGCTACATAGTCTTTTGCGGGGTGCACTTCATGGCGGAAAGCGCCGCGATTCTCGCGCAGCCTGGCCAGGTCGTTCAGATTCCCAACACGGAAGCTGGATGCTGGATGGCGGGAATGGCCGAAGCTGAAACGGTCAAATCCGCCTGGGAGCAGATCGAATCTATTGCCGGAGGGGATTCGACCATTCCGGTGGTCTATATGAACTCGGACGCGGAACTGAAATCCTTTTGCGGCAATCGCGGCGGTATCGTCTGTACTTCGTCCAATGCGGCCGAAGCTGTCAAGTGGGCTTTCGGGCAAAAAGAAAAGATCCTGTTTTTCCCCGACCGGCATCTTGGCCGTAATGTCGGCCACGATCTTGGGATAGCCCCTGAAGAGATGGTTGTGTGGTCGCCCGGCAAGGCCTTGGGAGGAAACGATCCCGACGCGGTCAGGCGCGCCAGGGTGATCCTCTGGGATGGCTATTGCCTGGTGCATACCCGGTTTACCGTTGAACAGATTGAGAAAATGCGGACCGAGTTTCCCGAGGCCAGGATAGTCGTGCACCCCGAATGCACGCGAGAGGTGGTGGCGCAGGCCGATGCGTGCGGGTCAACCAGCTATATAGTGAAATATGTGAGGGAGGCGCCTCAAGGTTCGACAATCGTCATCGGTACGGAAATAAACCTGATCCATCGTTTGGCGTTTGAATATCCGGACAAGAAGGTGCTCGACCTGCATTATTCGCTCTGTCCCAATATGTTCAGGATAAACTTGGCAAATCTGTTCCAGACCCTTGAAAATATCGGCGATATGAATGTGGTCGGAGTGCCCAGGCAGATAAAGGCGGGCGCCAAATTAGCCCTGGACCGGATGCTGGCCCTGGCTTAATCCATGTTTAAAACGCTCAGGCCCCTTATCCTTGCCTCAGAGTCGCCGCGCAGAAAAAGTTTGCTTCTCTCCGCCGGGGTCGAGTTCAAGGTGCATCCAAGCAGGATAGACGAATCGGTCTGGCCTGGCGAATTGGCTGAGGCGGGGAAAAGCCCTGCTGAAATGGCCGAGAGATGGGCCTGTCTCAAAGCGAATTCGATTTCTCCCCTGCACGCCGATTCATGGATTTTTGGAGCTGACACCATAGTTGTCCTCGATGGCCGCATCTTTGGAAAACCCTCAGATTGCGCCGAGGCCGTAAGGATGCTCAATGCGCTGAGCGGCAGGGTGCACGAGGTAATTACGGGCATGTGCCTTATTCAGCCCGGGGGGAAACTCCGCAGGAGAGGTTCGGTTACTACACAGGTTCGCTTTAAAAACCTCTCGATGGAAGAAATAGATGCATACGTCAGAACGGCCGAGCCGATGGACAAGGCCGGAGGCTACGGCATTCAGGGGATCGGGGCTTTGCTGGTAAGATCTATCGAAGGCTCCTATACAAATGTTGTCGGCCTTCCGCTTTGCCAGGCTCTTGAATGGCTGATGAATGAGAATATTATCGAGCAGGAGTGACCAGAGGGGCTTTGCCCTCATTTTTGCGCAGCAAGACGTAGAATGCTCCCCAGCCTCCGTCATAGGAACGGGCCGAGGCGAATGCCAGGACCACCCTTTTCAGGGGCGCGCGCATAAGCCAGGCGGGCAAATTGTTCTTTAGCACCGGTTCCTTGTCCTTGGAATTCAAACCTCTCCCCGCAATGATTAGCACGCACCTGCGCCGGGCGGCAAAGCACTCCATGATGAAGTCCCTGACTTCTTCGCGGGCCTGCTGCCTGTTCAGGCCGTGCAGGTCAAGAAAGTCCAGGTAGCTGAAATAGCCCTCCCGCAGCTTCTTCAAAACCTCGGGCGAGATTCCCAAAACAGCGCCGTCGATGTATTCATCGGAACTCGAAAGCTCAAAGGGCCCCTCACCGGCTACCAGGTCCACCAGTTGAGTATAGGCCTCGATTTCCTCCCTGGCGAGAAAACGCGGATATTTCTTCTCGGGACCCAGGATCGGGACCTTTTCACAAGGGCCGGCAGGCAGAGGGTTCACATCGGCCATTGCCGTCTGAAAAAGGGACTCCTCATCGGCTTCTATTTTAATCCTGTGAGGATGGACCCCGTTTTTTTCCAACGATGGGTCGAGGTCCGCTAAATGTTTTGGATGGGAGGAAAAAGTTCGTCCAAAGAGTTGATGTAACTCCTGAAACGGAGTATAGAAACCATGGTGGGGTTTATGCCGTGTGGACCGGCGCATGGGTTTGAGGCTTTCTCCCTTGCGTTTGTTCATTTCGCCTCACTTTCTCGTCTTAAAATAACACAGGAGAAAAGGGCGGAAAACCTATATCATGACGTTGAACAGTGCAGCTCTGATTGAAAACCAGCATGATTTATCAAAACTCATAGGTAATCTCGAAAAATCCGCTCATGTCGCCGTCGACACAGAGTCAAACAGTTTTTATGCCTACTTTAACCGAATTTGCCTCATTCAGGTATCTACCGAGCATCAGGACTACATCATCGACCCGTTTTCTGCTGGCGATATCGAAGCTTTTGGAAAAATCCTCGCCAATCCCGACATAGAGAAAATTTTCCACGCCGCTCCCAATGATATCGCCGGGCTCAAACGCGATTTCAAATTCACGGTGCACAATATTTTCGATACGTCAGTGGCCGCGAAAATGCTGGGATATAAGCAACTGGGGCTTGCGCCGATTCTCCTGGAGCATTTCGGCATAAGCCTCAATAAGAAATGGCAGCGTTATGACTGGGGCAGACGCCCTCTTAGAAACGAGCAGATCGAATATGCCCGCTTCGACACCCATTTTCTTATTCCGCTGAGGCACAGGCTTGTCGAAGAACTCAAGGAAAAAGAGATCCTTGAGGCGGCTCGCGAAGCCTTTGAGAAGCTATGCGCACAGCAAATCACGGAAAAACAATTCCGTCCCGGCGATTTTTTGCACATCTACGGGGCGCAGTCGCTGGATGCGATCGGAAAGCGCATCCTTAAGGCGCTTTATCTGTTCCGGGAAAAGGAGGCTCGCCGTCGGGACCGTGCGCCCTTCAGGATTCTAACAAACGAGACGCTTCTCAGGCTCGCTCTCCAGCGGCCAAGGAGCCTGCAGGATTTCACTAAAATAAAAGGCATTCCCCGTATCTACGCCACCTCAAGAATCGCCGTGCATCTTCTGGAACTGATACGCAGAAACGAAGAACAGGAAGATGAGGTGGTTGTCAATTGAAATGACTTCCAATATCGAGATAAGGGACAGTTTCAAAAGATACAGCCACGATCAGGATAAAACGAGGACTCCCGAACAGACGATCTCATGGGTGAGGGAACGTTTGGCCAGGCTGGATATGAATGTTCTCGCAAGGACTGTGCGAATCGATTCCGGCAGACTGGACATCCCCGTATATATCAGTCTTTGCGGCCAGGACGCCACCCGGTTCACCGGCACAAAAAAACAGATGGGCAAAGGCGCCACCCCACAGCAATCCGAAGCCAGCGCCCTGATGGAGTTGATGGAGCGTTTCAGCTTCTTTGCATTTGTCCAACACTTTCCGTTTCCAACTTTCCGGTACTGCGAACTCGACGACTTCGCGGTCACCGCGGATGATTTGAAAAAATCGGTCTTTGATACTCTGACACCGGTAGAGTTTTGCCGACAATTTCTCGATGATCTGCCGCTCCGGTGGGTGAAGGCCTGGAACCTTTCGCTCGCCAGGGAGCAGTGGGCGCCAATCGACTGGTTCTACATCATCAACGAGTATAACGGACCGGCGGCCGGAAACACTATCGAGGAAGCAATGCTTCAGTCCCTTTGCGAGGTGGTGGAAAGGCACGTTGGCTCAATCATCAGCAATGACATGCTGGTTACCCCTGAAATTGATGTCGATTCCCTTCGCGACCCAGCGGCCATCGAACTCGTAAACAAGTTTCGTACAAAAGGAATTGAGTTGTTTCTGCGGGACTTCTCGCTGGATACCGGAATTCCAACCGTGGGAGCGCTCGCCTATGACCCGTCCACGTTCCCGGAAAAGAGCGAGATCGTCTTTACGGCCGGCACAGCCTCCAATCCCGAGAAATCTCTTTGCCGGGCGCTCACCGAAATAGCTCAGCTTGCCGGAGACTTCCAAAGCCATACTTCTTATCGGCCCACGCTTCCAAAGTATGCGAGCCTGGAAGAAGCCGCCTACCTGATGAAAAGCAAAGGGAAAGTCTCCATCCGGGACCTTCCGAACCACGACGACAACAATATCCGGGTGGAAATCGAAAGGTGCACGGCTGCTCTGACAAAAATAGGCCTTCAGGTCCTGGTGATAAATGTCACTCATCCACAACTGCAGGTCCCGGTGGTTTACACGATCATTCCGGGGGCGCACTTCCTGGATCACACACGCAACACCGATTTTCCGCAGCACGCTGCGCGAACCATGCTGAGAGGGCTTGGCGGTGAGCAGATGGTCCCGCAGATGGAGCGGCTCCTTTCCACCTTCGGACCGCGTTATGATCTCACGTTCTTTCTAGCCCACAGTCTCGAACTTAACGGGAACCGGGAGAGCGCTTTGCTGCTTCTCCAGCGTGCTCTCGACCAATCCCCGGATCCTGGTGAAATCGGCAGCATCTACGTGCACATCGCCTCCTGCCTCAAAGAGTTGGAAAGATACGAAGAAGCTCTGGACGCGCTCAGTCTTGCCGAAAAGGCCAGTCCCGAACTCAAAGAAATCTACAACCTGCGAGGGTTCTGTTATTTCAAACTGAAGAAACACAATGAATCGATCTCTTCTTTTGAACGGGTTATAGAGCTGGATCCAGGCTCTGCAATAGATTACGCCAATATCGGATCCAACCTCAGAGAACTGGGCCACAAGCAGGAAGCTATCCGGCTCTACCGCATCGCTCTGGAACTCGATCCGGACATCGATTTTGCGAGGACCAGCCTGGAAAAGCTGGAGGCTGAGATTGCCGGGCGATGAATCTCTTTTGGAAAAGCTTGGACAGGTACGAGAGCGCGAGCTCATGGAACGCTCCGAACCGGTCGCCGTAGAACTTCAAAAACAAGTGCACACCCTGGCTCAGCATCGAGGCCGGCGCCGGTAATGTTTTTGATGTCCTTCACAGGCAAAATCCGGCTGATTATTTTCAGCCAGGCAAGGACATCGTTCCACTTCGTCCTTGGCGTTCAAATCATAAGGGAAGGGTGGTGACAGCAGGGAACTCACCAAGTCGTCCGGATGTCACCAAAACATATGGAGGCAGAATTTGAGTGCTGTGATTTGATATTATTGAGACGAAGAGGGTAGGGGGCTTGATGGGAGAGGGGGCTGGGGTTGCGCCGGTTCGGCGGAAAGTGGGGAAATCAAGAAAACGATGCGACCAGCCAGCCGTGTTTTTGAATCGTAAATCGAGGAAATCCTGTTTTAGAAGGAATGCTAAGCTCAAGCGGGTAAGTAAGCGAGGTAAGAACACGCCGGATTGTCATGCAGGCAGGTAGAAACCACTACGAGGGTTGGGGGAAGGAAGCTAAATCGCTGGGAGTTCGCCACGCGAAGCGTTCAGTTCCTGACACAACTGTCCTAAATCAGAATCGGCTCGACCCCACCGAGATAGATCTAATCGTTGCGCCGGTCGTAGAGGCAGGTCGTGCGGCAGGAAACCTGACATGTTAGTGTTCTTTCAGCAATCGCGAGTTAACATGTTCAAATCATTTTCGTTATGCACTCCGGCCACATCGGGATTTCTCACAGTGGCAAGATATAGAGCTTCTCAATGTGTGCAGCATGGCTTTCTCGATCGGTGTGGAGTATAATCGAGGTAGTCGTGTTTTGGGCGCATGTTTTATCGTCATCACCAGGCACATCGAAGCTGCAAAGGACGATTGTTTGCTCCGTTGAACGCCGGCGGGTTGCACTTTCTCAAAACGGACCGTAATCTGAAATAAGCGGAGAGGATCTCAGATATGAAATACAAGGTAGTGCTGAGGTATTCCGACGAAGGGTACAGTGTTTCCGTACCGGGTCTTCCGGGTTGTTGGTCCCAGGGAGCCACAGAGGAAGAAGCCATTGAGAATATTCGAGATGCGATTAACGAGTATTTCATGGCCATAAGCGACCTATACCCGGATGCTGAAGTCCGTGAGATAGAGGTCGCTATTTAGGATCATGGTTAAAATCCCCGGGGTTAACCATCTGGATGCCGTTCGTGCTCTTCTAAGGGCAGGCTTTAAAGTAGTTCGGCAGGGCAAGCACATCGTTATGTCGGATGGCGCTCGAATTCTTACCATCCCACGGCATAATCCAATCAACGCTTATACCATGGGCGGTATCGCTCATGATGCGGGGCTTAGCGTTGATGAGTTCAAGAAATTACTATGAGAGCTTGTTTTTCCCTTCGCAGTAGCGGGAAATAACATAGCTCTCCTGCCACTTTGTAAGAGTTCAACACATCCGGTTCATTCACAAACGCTTACTTCATTGTGCTTTGCCGCCTGCTCGGGATTCAATGATCTGGCAAGATCCATGGACTTCGCTGAACCTGAGCTGACGGCTGTTTAAAGGATTTGTTGCTATTCGTCAGCAGAGAGAGGGGTCACACCTTCACTCTTGACAACGGCAGGGCGAAAAAACTGGTTGCGAACGAGATGGAATAGAGCAAATCTATGCGCAAATCTGTTGGAACGTTTGAGAGGGAGCTTGGGGTGTGAAGAGTGTAGGTTTGACCCCCATTTTTTCTGAAGGAGATTCGGGTGCTTTAGCGCGCCGCTCCTTTCAAATCTCTGTCTCAAAATACAGGGCCAGCCCCCGTCTCAAATCAAACCCCAAACACGAGACAATTTGAAGCATTTTGTGTGCCGGGTCATCGTCAGTTT
>PLSV01000375.1:11155-13706 GCA_003165235.1 Syntrophobacteraceae bacterium | reverse complement strand
TCCCTAGCGTGGGAATCCAGGCTAGTCATCCCGCAGAAGTTTTTTAGAGAGAAATTGGTAAATTATCGCCTGCAATTTTTTCTCAAGATCCTTAAACAGCTTGGGAATCGACATATCGAAAGCCAGTTTTAGGAAACCGAAAGATGCACTGATAAGCAACATAGTATTCAGAATTGAAGTAAGCAATCTGGAATCCGCAACAAAAGGAGTTGTAACAAACGTACTCGCGAAAGCAACGCAAAAGAGGATCGGAATAGAAATTCCCCAGAGAATACGGCATAGAAGCATTGATGCCCTTTCTGCAATCCAAAACACATTTGATTCCACTTTCTCTCCTCTTCGCCGCAAGTCATCTCTTTCAGTAGCGAGTATTAAACGTTCCTTGCGTTCTTTTAAAAGAACGGACTCTTTCCCTTTAACTAAATCAGTTTTTACCCGATCTAAAAGTGTTCTTATGCTGCCACCGCTCAGAGCTTCTTCACTGCCCAGGGTTAAATCCATTAGCTCCTCTTTGACTACTGGTGAAACTCTGAGCAAGGCATGATCATCCGGAGTTAAAACGCCGCTCTGCTTGAGGGAATCAATTTCTCTGAGGTATTTGTACCATAACGATGCGCTTGGTTCCATAGCTGCATAGCACGCTGCCATTAGTTCTTTGGTTGGGAGCTCAGGGGCACCAAGGGGTGCTTTTAACCAAGCAACATTGGCAATACTGTAGTCAGTTATGACGCTCGAAACTTCCTTCGTTGAATTGTGATTCTGTCCTACCTCAAACGCAGCTTTAGCAAAACCACTATTAGTAGTAATGAACACTGCAATCGCGTCTTCCAGTCTCTTTGGTATGACACCTTCACGCAATACATAGATACTTCTTACTGAACTAATATCGTGTTTAATTGCTTCGGGATTCCTGTAGTGTACTCTTGAGCTAATAGCCTCCTCAAGTTCAACTTCGGAGACTTGATGTAATTGATGGTAAGGTGGTGTAGGGTGGATATGTATCTGTTTCTCCTTCAATCTATCTTGCAAATTCTCTCGGAGAAGTATTAAGTCACTTCGTTTTTGTCCACTTCTCCTCATTTCGTGAACCAGTTTGCCCTCAGCCGCCGGGCTGTCCAGGTATTGCTCAGCGCCTATGATAACCCTTCTGATTTCGTCTATTGTATGGTCAAATACCGCGATTTTGCCTTGTAGGTGGCGAATAAGGGAAAATAATTCGTCGGCTATGAGATATTCTTCGTTACCCTGTAGTCCCAAGTAGTTGAGCATTAATGTAGTGTCGATATAAAACGTAACTCGATTAAAGTTTTTCTCGATGGATTCTAAATCTGGACAGACTAATGCATTCGAATACATGTGGCCCTTAACCAAGACAATTACATTGTCAAATACAGGGTCGTTTGCTTCGTAAAGGGCCTTTACAAATTTACCAACTACATACTGCTCGCGAGGAGCAGATAATGGCACATTGGGAAGGGCGGTATTGAAGATGTATGCTCTAAGGAAGTCAACACCGAATTTGCTGAGAAATGCAAGAAGAGATCTGGATGCATCGGCTTCAGACCAATTGAAATCATAAGTGTCATTTACAAATAGTATCAATCTACTATAAACCATAGAGATCTGCCCATGTGCGCGAATCCGCTTCTCACTGAAATCGATCGATGGTAGATCTCCAGTTATGACATAAACGCTTTCTTGTCTCTTAAGGAGACCTTTCCTGGCCATTCTTCGAAGAACTAGTTGGCATCCACGCAAGGGTATTTTAAGTCCAAAGTCCTGGAGCAGTAGCTCGCTCGTCATATCCTCAGTTACCGGGTCTGGTCTGTGTGTGCTCAGC
This sequence comes from Syntrophobacteraceae bacterium, assembly GCA_003165235.1. Lineage (GTDB taxonomy): Bacteria > Desulfobacterota > Syntrophobacteria > Syntrophobacterales > Syntrophobacteraceae > SbD1. Next base: position 11,866 of record PLSV01000375.1, on the reverse strand, counting down.
ACATGAACAATGAGAGATTGCAGGTAATCAAGGTAATCACGTTGCCCCTCATCCAAATCGACTTTCAAAATAGCAAGGCTCGTAAGCGTAATTAGCTGGTCGTCCATCGGCTGCCCCTTGTGGATCATAGGGTAATCTCGTTTCGTATTAGCTCTTGGTTCCCCCATGGACATTTGCATGCAAAAATAATTGTGTCCAGTAAAAAAATGATTAGGTGACCACAATGACATCGGGCAATTTGATTGTGGCGTACTGCTTTGGTTCTCACATCTTGCCAAAGGTGAAAATCCGATTTGGCAAGCGGGCACAACGGAAATGATCCGAATTTGTTAACTCGCAACTTTCAGAGAGGGTTGGCACTCCCCGCCCCCTCAGCTTCGGCAAATTCTGGTGATACGAACCACCGGGCTTGCACTCTTCAGAGATCCAAACACTATAACATCTCAGCAAAGCATTTTGATATTCATACCCTTTGTAGCCTCAAGTAAACAAATCTAAAAGCAACTATCAAATGTATTTCGTAAATCCGTGAGTTTACAAATATCAATTCAAGGCTCGTTCCTACACAACATATTGCAATTGTTAGTAAATCGTGCTATACGTCCACCTCACATAAACTCACTTGGGGGGTGAACGTGAAACGATTTATCATCGAGCAGTCCGACAAAGAATTTTATACCTCCAACTCCGGACTCGTTCTCGTCGGACACT
>PLSV01000375.1:0-11111 GCA_003165235.1 Syntrophobacteraceae bacterium | reverse complement strand
ATTGGCAGAGTCCCATCCACCGAAACTCTGCGCCAGCGGCTGGACGAGTTTGCTCCTGATCTGCTTGCTATGGCCGATGCCTGCTCTGTGGAGTTTCTCAAGAAGGCAAGAGTGCCCATCACCCCGCTTGAGACCGGACACGTGCCTCTGGACTGCGATGTCTTTGGTATGGACAATTCCAAGACCAAAAAAGAAGGAGTTTCTCGCATCTACAATGGCCGGGACGGTTTTGCCCCCGTGGCGGCTTACCTGGGCAGGGAGGGATGGTGTCTTGAGCTGGAGTTGAGGCAAGGCAGTCAGCATAGCCAGGAGGGATTTATTCCTTTTATTAAGCGGATCATCGAGAAGGCCCGCAGCCTTACTTCCCGAAAGCTCCTCGTGCGCCTCGATTCGGCTCACGATGCCCTGGACACCCGTGTTGCCCTGGCGGGACAACGGAATGTCAGCTATATCATAAAATGGAATCCCCGAAGGGAAGACCAGCTCGAATGGGCGAGGCGAATATTCGACGAAGGAGAAGTTACAACACCGCGAGCGGGGAAAAGAGTTGGATTGCTCACTGTCCATATCCGCCAAGTCCATGAAGGGAAAACTTATCAGTTCAAGCGGGTGATGCGGGCAGTCGAGCGCACCATAGACCGCTACGGGCAACGCCTGCTCGTTCCGCAAATCGAGATCGAAGGATGGTGGACCACTTTGGACCTGCCGATGAAGCAGGTGATCGGTCTCTACGAAGACCATGGAACGAGCGAACAGTTCCATAGTGAGATCAAGTCCGATCTTGACATGGAAAGGCTCCCATCGGGCAAATTCGCCACCAACGCCTTGGTCTTGACTCTCGGGGGTCTGGCTTACAATGTCCTGCGCTTCATCGGGCAGGTCGGACTTATTGAAGGCCAGATGCCTGTGCGCCACCCCGTAAAGCGACGCCGGATCAAGACCGTGATTCAGGAACTCATGTACCTGGCTGCTCGGCTGGTGAAGACAGGTCGCCGTCTGAAATTGATCTTTAGCCGCCATTGTCCGGCTTTCGAGGCTTTCCTGAGCATCCACACACGCTTTACTTGTGGCTGATGCCGCAAATAGGGACTCAGGGGGTGCCGAATATGTAGAAAACCAAATCATGGGGATAACTCTGTCCAAAGGGTGACAAATTACAGATAATTGTTATTTGCAAGGAACTGTCCTTGTTGGTTGAGTCCATAAATTGAGCGGTCTTTTAACCTTGCCACCGCGCTTGTCCTAAAAATGGGAGCCAAGTAGTTCACAGGAAGTGTGCTAATTTTGGACTCACGGATTCAGGTATTTATTAAATGACTATAGATAACTCGTAAGTTGTTGTACGCTATTTTTAGGTATCTTATATTCACTCCTAATTTTTGCTCGTGACATCATTAATTACCACTTATAATGATTAGAACAAGGTTGGAGCTAACTCATAAATAAGGGGAAAGGTCATGTCAAAGAAGACGAAAAAGACACAGGATTAGGTTCAAGTGACAACCAATAATACAGTATCAGATGAACATCATATGGAAGTTGCTCACTCAAACGTAGAAGTTGTTCCGTCAACAATAGTCGAAGCTACCGAAGCTCAGGTATTTGCGGTTCAGTCGGGCGTTGAGGAAGTTACCAGTACAGGCGAAGGTCAAGTGGCTGAGGGTCCTGCGATGACAACTGAAGGTGAAGCAGTAGAGAAACCAGTACATGGCTTGCAAAACGTGCGGCAGCTACAGGCTCGGCCCAAGCTAAGGTTTTGGTAACTATAGATAGTTGTCCCCAAATAGGCGCTCTTAAGGCTTAGAAGCTCGTTTTCAGCTTCGATATCATTGCTCCAAGAACAGAGGAGAGATCTGGAAAAAGGCTGAGCGGCCCGCATCAACCTGAGAATTCATTGCAAGGGTCTTGATCACGGGAAATATTAAGACATCACCCTGGCATTTTGATATTGGAACCGGTTTTGTCTTGCGGAATGAGAATTGCATTCAATCAATGGGGTCTTGCGGGCAGGGCAGGGGCTGCATCGAATGAAACCATCAATGTTGTGCGAAGCCTTGATTTCGTTGGGTCTAGATTGTTCACTATTCACTCTTTCGCCTTGATTTGCTCTCCTTCAGGCATGCACGGAGCACACTATTGATGCGTGTTTGCCAGCCATGTCCCGTGGATCTAAAAGCATCCAACACGTCAGTATCCAAGCGGCGGTAGCCGGTCATTTTCCATCCGGGATGTAATAGGCGTTCAACGTAGAAGTGATGGGTTTCGCTTCGAGGCTGTGTCGTAATCCGGAAATGCTCGCGCAAATCCGATGGGGCCAGGTTCTACTCCCCCTTTTGTAAAGGGGGATCGAGGGGGATTTAAGTATTTATTTGGTATCGGAGAATCAAAATCCCCCCTGCCCCCCTTTAGAAAAGGGGGGAAATAGGAAAGATATTGCGTTTGCGACACAGTCTCTTCGCTCCACCCATCCTACCGCCCTTCTTCAAACGGCTTGACCAGAGCATTGGAGATCCCGAGTCCTTTCAACACATCGAGCGCCCGCTCAGAGACGACGAGATTAAGGTCCTGAGAGATTCCAAAGTCGTCCTGTCCAGGTTTCCCGTCAATTTGTAACCAAACGAATTTTGGAAGCTGTCGATTTGGATAACGGTCTTGAAAGAATTCGGAAGTCGTGACTTCAACTTTATCAAACTTTATGCCCGTTGCTCCAATCGATTGTAACTTCTTCTTCGCAGCTTCAGTGACTATAAAACACGGGCAACTCTCCAAAAGCACGTCACCGCCCCAGCCATCGAAGTAGTAGTGAAGTTTACGGACAACCATTTTGCCGGAGGATCGATCAATCACGCTATGCTCGCCAATCCCGCCAGCCACTTCAGGTTCTATTTGGTAGTATTTCATTGTCATTCACCTCCTACTGGCGGTTTGCAAGAAGTCGGGCATGGCTCTCCGAGTTAATGGAGCAAAAGGCAGGTGCGCGAAGAGTCAAAACTTGGACTGGATCGGTTTTGAATTTGATGACGTTTTTGTAGTCCCGTTTCAATCCACCGGCTTCGGGTATCACCCTACTGCCCCTTTTTATACGGCGTGACTAGAGCATTGGAGATTCCGAGTTCTCTCAACGCTTCGAGCGCCCGTTCAGAGATGACAAGCCTAAGGTCCTGAGCGATTCCAAAGTCGTCCTGTCCAGGTTTCCCGTCAATTTGTAACCAAACGAATTTTGGAAGCTGTCGATTTGGAAATAGCTCTTCGAACAGTTCGGAAGTCGTGACCTCAACTTCATCAAACCTTATGCCGGTGGCGCCAATCGATTGCAGCTTCCTCTTTGCACCCTCAGTGACGATGAAACACGGGCAACTCTCCAAGAGCACGTCATCGCCCCATCCATCGAACTCGTAGTGAAGTTTACGAACAACCATTTTGCCGGAGGAACGATCAATCACGCTATGCTCGCCAATCCCCCCCGCAACTTCAGGCTCTATCAGGGAATATTCCATCGTCATTTACCTCCTACTGGCGGCATAAACTTTGAACCGAACATCGAGTCAATTTCTGTGGCCTTTTGCAGAAGTTGCGCCTTTGTGGGTGCAGTATCTGTCTTAGTAAATGGCCTGTAGAAGCGGTTCCACTCGAGCCGTATCTGGCGAAGATGAACATCCGAATTAGCGTCTTTTGGGATGCCACGCAAATTCTCCAACGAATGAATTTCCTCCTCGGTCGCTACCCCAGGGAACTTAGTTAAGACGCGCTTTTCGACAGCATGATGGACAATAATCTCGCTTTTAAATTCTTCAAGCTCAGGGTGTGCTGCGAAAAACGTCGAGCGGTAATCGTTGGTTGTCGCCTGTCCGAAGGTCGCTCCACTCTTTGGAACATCTTCCGAATTTTCTGAGAAGTCAAGATCCTCTTTGGGTGGCCCCTGCTCAACCTCTTGAGGGCCTAGTTTATCCATGCTCACAGATGTCTCTGTGCGTTTTCTGACGGCCCGCGATTCTCCCGGCCGGACGCCCGCAGTCACACCTGAGCGGTTTTCCATTTGTGGAGCCGTCATGTCGTCCGCAAACTCATTCAGCACAGGCCTGATCCCATGCATCTGGAGCAGCCTTGAGATTTCTTCCGGTGTGTATCCCTTCGTCTCTGCCCAATCAAAAAGGGTCCCGGCAATCGTTTCTTCCGGCGTCAGGCCATGCACTCCGGCAAGTCCCGAGAAGATTCCCGTTAGAGTTGCCGATCTCGCGTAATCTTGAGCCGTGGCGTTTGAGTTAGTGAAATATTCCTGCCCGGCTCCAATTCCGAACCCGCAGATTACTCGCGCCAATGGACTGTAAGGCGACAAGGTTCCAAGGATAGCGCCGACACCTGTTCCGATTGCCACCTGTCGGGCAGGCTGCCCGGGTTCGAGCGCGCCTTGGGCGCCGAAGGTCAGAGCGTCCCGCGCAACCGGGAACAACCTGGCGGCCAGGGTTGGAAATTTTGCGGCCATTCCCTCAAACAAAGGATTTAAAGCGCCGCCGGTTGCATATGACAGCAGCATCGCTTCAACGAGACTGGGCGCAGCTTCCCCGACTCCACGCGCTAATGAATCCGTAAAATCCTGAGGAGGGGCCAAATTGTCCGGGAGGATGGTTTTGTAAATTGCCTTGTAGACCGAATTATATTGCTCTTCCCTTGTCGGTCCGCCGTTTTCATCCATTGGAGAGCCAATAAGTGAAATTACATTTGCCGCCACGTGCGCCGAAGCCTGGCGAAGTCCCGCCTCCATATTTTCGACGATTTCTGTCGGTTCGTTCGGGAGAGCCTGTTCTTTGAAAAGAGTCCATAAAGGCTGCCTGACATCCGGCCGCAAAGGATGCTCACGGAGCGGCCCAACTGCAGGCTCAGGTGAGGCCGCATTCCAGATATCCTGTAGAATCTGCGGCGCATTCTCGCGGTAGAGCCGTTCAGGAGGGCGCGGCACGGATGCAAAGAGCGGTTGCGCGGGAGCGGCTGGGATTTTGTCATTTATCCAGGAGTCGGGATTATAAGAGCCGAGTTGCGACCCATGATCTTCGCCCGCATAAGGGAACGCTTCCGGCTTGGGTTGTTCCGGAAAAGCCGAGAAATCAAAAGGCATCTCTTTTAGGGATGCAGATTTCTGGTCTTCGGGGAAGGGCGAAAAATCAAAAAGCATCTCTTTCGGCGAGGCGGGTTTTTGTTCTTCGGGAAAGTCCGAGAAGTCAAAGAACATTGTCTTGGGCTGTTCCTGCATCGCTTTAGGCATATCAGAAAAATCGAATTCCAAGGTCTTCATCTCGACCACAATCTGTTCCCTTCGGCCTAAAGTTTGGGGTCTTTCCTCAATTCGACCAACAGCATACAACGCAGTGATTTGACCCTGCCAAACGGCAACCAGAAACGGCAACCAGAAGCAGCATAGAGAACAGTGAATCGTCCTTCCAAGGTCAGGATAAATTCATCGTGAATGGAAAAAACAAAAGAAAATAGTTCCTCTTAGTTCTATCGCTACGCGAGGAGGCGTGAATTGACCGAACACAGCGTGAACCGGAGCCGGCCATGCGCCGTACATCCGATTGTTGAAACGGCAGGCAGGGAAGTTTAAGCTGATATTAACGATTGCCAACCAAACCCTTTTTGCTTAATATGCATAGGGTACAACTATAGCCGGGGGGTGCTCTCCAACCGGGAGCTGAGATAATACCCTTGGAACCTGACCCAGTTAATGCTGGCGGAGGAATCGGCTGGAATAGTTTTCGAAAGGCCGTTTTTCTCCGGAACGGCCTTTGTCATTTTCCAGGCGGGATCCGGCTATCTCAGTTTATCGTAAATAGACTCTATCTTCTGACCTGGAGGACGTGATGGCGACGCAGCTCGAAGCTGCCAGAGCAGGCATAATCACCGGCGAAATGGAAAAAGCCGTCGAAAACGAGCCGATCTCCGCAGAAAAACTGCGGGAACTCATTGCCGAAGGACTTGCCGTTTTGCCCAGGAATATAAATCATTCATTTCCCAATCCCAAGGCAATCGGCAAAAGCCTCAAGACTAAAGTCAACGCCAACCTTGGGACAAGCGGCGAGCTCTGTTCCATGGATTTTGAGAAGGAGAAGCTGGAGGCGGCCCTGCGGGCCGGGACCGATTCCATAATGGACCTTTCCACCGGCAAGGATCTGGCGGCCTTCAGGAGCTTTTTCCTGGAGAACTCGCCGGTTATCGTGGGAGCGGTCCCGATTTATGGGGTGGCTACAGAGATGGTTCACAGGCATCAGCCGCTGGATACAATGGACAGCGACGAGCTTATGAGAAGCATCGAGCGGCAGTGCGCCGAAGGCCTTGACTACATCACGGTGCATTGCGGTGTGACCCTCGAATCTGTAAAAAAACTCGATACTTACGAGCGAATCATGCCCTGCGTGAGCCGGGGCGGGTCCATCCACATGGCCTGGATGCGCAAAAACAGGAAACAAAATCCGCTCTACGAGAATTATGATGATCTGCTGAGCATTGCATACAAGTATGACGTCACCCTGAGCCTCGGGGACGGCTTTCGGCCCGGAGCAATCCTGGACGCTACCGACGGGGCCCAGTTGGAAGAGCTGATGACCCTTGGCGAGCTGGCGAGAAGGGCGCGCAAAAGAAACGTGCAGGTGATGATCGAAGGGCCGGGGCACGTGCCTCTCAACCAGATTACCGCCAACGTCATGCTCCAGAAGAAATTGTGCGACGGGGCTCCCTTTTATATCCTAGGCCCGCTTCCGACCGACATTGCGGCAGGCTACGACCACATTACCTCCGCCATAGGAGGCGCGATCGCCGGGGCCGCCGGAGCAGATTATCTCTGCTATGTGACCCCTGCCGAACATCTGGGGCTTCCCAACGCCGATGACGTGCACCAGGGAGTTATGGCCGGGCGGATCGCCGCCCATATCGCCGATTTAGCCAAGGGGCTTCCCGGCGCAATCGATGCCGACAGGCGCATGTCGATCGCCCGGCGGGACCTGGATTGGGACGCAATGGTCCGTGAAGCCATCGACCCGGAACTCGTACGAAAGCGCCTCCAGGTCACCGAGGACCGCGAGGGCTGCACTATGTGCGGCAAGCTTTGCGCGGTGAAAATCAGCCGGATGGTTTGACGGGCGAAAATAATTCCTTTTGGTTCTATCGTTACGCGATGGGCAGAAAGAAATAATTCCTCTTGGTTCTATCGCCACGCGACGAGCAGAAAAGAATAATTCCTCCTGGTTTTATCGCTACGCGATTGGACGTCCAAACCGCTTATTGCGTTCTCGCCGCGAGCGCCTTTATGAGGCGGTTAAAAATCCGGGGCGTGGAACAGCACTGCCGGTTTAGCCGGCTGCTCGGCGCAGGCGTTCGAACTGAGAACGATTTGCGCTCGTGGATGCAGGAATCCTTCCCGGCCCTTAATGCAAGCGTGTGGGCAAACTGCCTGAAACAGGCGGACGGGTTTCTTGAAGCGGGAGTCAACGTCTTCAGGTGGGGCGCTCCGGCTTTTGGTCCAATGACGCTGGAAGCGCCATCTCAACCAGGCGCGGCGCATTGCCCTGCGGTCCTTTTTGGCAAAGGCGGCCTGAACTTCGATTTGCCGCTGCTTGCCGTATTCAATTCCCGGAAACCGAGGCTCGTTTCTCCTGATTCAAACTGGCTAAAGGCGCTGCGCTTTTTCTCCCGCAGCCTGGACCCACGGGAAATCGCCCTTGCAGGCAGCACTGGAACGCTCACCTACGATCTGGCCGGCGCACATGCCTTGCGCTCCGGATTGCCTCAACTGCTGGTCGCGCCTTTTCCCGTCCTGATGGCGGACCGGGAACTGTCGAAAATATACGGGGAAGGCGCGAGCGGCATTCCGGCGCTCTCCTGTATGCTGGACACCGTCACATGTTCCAAAAAGCAAGCCCCCATTTGCCGCGACCGGATTCTTGGCGCACTGGCAAGTTTTCATCTCGTGCTGGAAATCCGGTCTTGCGGAAACCTCCTGGCGGCCCTGGAAGAAATCCAGGCAAAATCACCCCGGCCCCAGTTCGTTTTCGAACTGGAAGAGACCAACTCTTCGAACGCAGGAAATCGCGCCCTTCTGACAAAATTCCCGGAGCACGCACACGGATTCAGGCTCCCCCGGACCGAGGATCCGCCCGCTGCAAACCCTGTTCAAACCCGCCGCCCGGCAAATAAAAATTCACCACGCTCTTCTAAAGACAGACCGCGCGGATTTTACCGCTCTTCCCAGAACGATGACATCGCCTGGAGCAATCACCTCTTCCACTATACCAGGGCGTGCGCCGGTCCCTGGCCGGGCGAAACTTACCATAAATATCTGCTCAATCTGCTTGACGGACATCCCCTCTCAGGCCACTCGGCCCTGGAGACCCTCATTCGGATTATCCAGGAAGGAGTGATTCGGGCATCCTCTCGGATGGTTCGCGGCCAGGGAGCGGTCATTTCCTGGAGTTCTCATCCCCCGCAGGAGCTGTTCGTAATGCGAAAGTGGAACCGGGCGCTCGTCCGGTGGACGGTCGAACCTTACGGGATTGCGGTCCGGCGGGATTTTTTGCGCTCGCTGGGAGCAAAGCCAGCCATATATGGCGGTGAGCAGGTCTATTCGCGGCTCGCCCAATCCGAAAGGCATCGTTTTCAGTTGAGCCCCGCAGATAAGTCATCCTCCTGGAGACACGAGCGCGAATGGCGTGTTCGAGGCGGTCTGACGCTCGGTGAAATAGGACCTGATCAGGGGTTTGTATTCGTGCAGACAAAGGAAGAAAAGGCAAACCTTTGCAGCCATGTAGATCCGGGGCTGCCGGTGGTGGTCATTGACTCATCGCTGTGAATCTGTCCTGGCGGAGGCCCAAAAATAAATCATTAACTTACATTTAATTCGAATCAAATGCATTCCTGAGATTTTTTCATCTCCCCACGGTAGGCGTTTCCGGCAAGAGAATACCGGAAAGTCATCCTTGGTTACCTTTGAAGGCAACCATCTTGCTTCGTTGCAAAAAAGGGCATGAGACTCTATTGTTCATATGTGGGCGTTGAAAACGACGCGCGTTCCCTTTTCATGCTAAATGCCTGAGGCCTAAAATGAATAAGTTCACTGCTATAATTGAGAAGTGTTCCGAAACGGGTTTGTATGTCGGATATGTCCCGGGTTTTCCAGGAGCGCACAGTCAGGGGGAGACCCTGGATGAACTCCACCGGAATTTGCAGGAAGTCATAGGTATGCTTCTGGAGGAGGGTGAACCTTTATTGGAAAGTGAATTTGTGGGGACCCATGTGGTAATGGTAGCATAATGGGGAGACCACCTATCCTAAAACCGAGAGAGGTCGTTTCCATTCTTGAAAAGCTCGGTTTCGCCGAAGTCCGTCAGAGAGGGTCACATCGGCAGTATCGCCCATATTGACGGGCGGCGAACCACGGTCCCTTTCCACAAAGGGCAGGACATTTCTCCGATATTGTTACGGAGAATTGCAGGAGACATCGGCTTGACCTTTGAGGAATTCCTTGCGAGAGCTTAATTCCGATCCTTCCGAACACTACAAATTCTCTCCTGCATGGCGGCACGGACAGCAAAGAGCCTTGCCGCGTCGTGAATCACAAAAGGTTATCGACAAAGGATGGATGTGGAGTTTCCATTTTCAATCGGACATAGGGGAACAGTGCGTTTCTGACGTCCGGCGCCCGGTTGCCGGGAATTTTCGAGCATGTTTATCTTGCCTGGAAGTCTATTTTATGATTAAAATAATTGCACAGTAATAGTATGCAAATTGGGGGAACCTAAAATGGTGCAAAAATTGTCTGCAAAAGATGTTCGACTTAATCTGATCGTTCCGTTGGAGCTTAAGCGTAAGCTGATTAAGACGGCGGTAATACAGGGAAAGAAGGTCTCAGCACTCGTGCGTGAGTCTATTGAGGAAAAACTTTCCGGAGTGGAACGAAAGCAATTCGAAGAGAAGATGCGAGAGGCTTATCTTGAGATGAGTGAGGAGAACCTCGACACAGTGGAAGAATTCAGATACGTGGATGCCGAGAACCTTTGAAAAGAGAAGGATAACCTTTGAGCGTTCTGGAGGTGAAACGCGGTGAAGTCTATTATGCCGGTCTGGAGCCGGTCTTGGGAAGTGAGACAGGCAAAACCAGACCTGTTGTGATCGTTCAAAATGATATAGGAAACGCATACTCACCCACAACAATAGTGGCTATCATTACGGAATATTCAGAGAAAAAAGCCTCCTACCCCATTTGCGTCGCCGTCGGCATCGAAGAGGGATTGAAGAAACCTTCCATAGTCAATCTTGCGCAGATCCGGACAATTGATAAACGGCGGCTTATCATTCCGAGGATTGCAAGCCTTCCGGACACTACCATGGCTCAAATTGATCAAGCGCTTAAGTACAGTCTTTCGTTGGCTTGATGTTCTTTTTTTCATCCCTCCTGCAACGCCGCCTTGCGTCCTCACAAAAGATCGGACGCGAACTTGAAGCATCGGCCGTTGGCTCGTGCGTTAAACGCGAATCCGAACGCAGTGAGGGTTCACGGCGGCGTTATCCGGTATCAGCCAGGGGCAGGGGGATTCTAAGGTATCGGGCGCCATTCACAACCTTGCATGAAGAAACACTCGCGCCATGCTCCACACCTCACCGGCAGGGCCGCCAAACGGCCTGATTGGAGATATTCAAGAAATGGGATCCATGTCACACCTGATACACACTCAACAAATACTCCGGGACAAACCTCAGATCGACATAGGAGAGGTGTGGAGTTTCCATTTCCGAACGAACATAGGGGCACTATGCATTTCTGGAGCATCCTGTGAGAATCAAGACCGCCTTAAGCCTGCCTTTTCGATGGCAAACAGCATTTCAAGGCCTTAAGAATGGGGGAATTTGGTAATTTCTGAGGCAGATGTAAAACCATGTCTTGGTCCGACCCCGTTTGAGAATCTCGTATGTGCCAAAATGGCACAGGTAATGAGCCACTGGTGACAGTTGGGGTGCGCCATGATGGCGCACCTTTTATTTCAACGCATGAGCAGGGATCAGTCGTTTTCTTATACGAAGTTGCGTTCAAGTGAGTACCAAGAAAAGCTGAAAAGCTCGGGGAGCTT
>PLSV01000036.1:228-4042 GCA_003165235.1 Syntrophobacteraceae bacterium | reverse complement strand
CCTAACCCGGACAAGCCGGAACCAAAAAGAAACAAATCGAGCCTAGTACTACTCCGACATTTGAGGTTGCGTTTGCGAGACTCTTGCATTATATCATGGAGGCATGACAACTCCTAAAATACATTGTGGCGTAGGTGATTACATGGCGACATTTAGCAAGTACTTTTCGCGAACTGAGGGAAAAGAGCTCGCCAGTTGCTATGTAACCGGTTTGATGATGGAGGGGGAGCGCAAGTCGGTTGAGCCACTGTCGGAGAAGGTCAATGCCTCTGAGAGAAGTCTGCAACGCTTGCTTACAGAGGTTAAATGGGACGAGGGAGGCGTCCTGGAAGAATACCGACGCAATATGCTCGCCGAGACCAGTGATCCCCAAGGAATTCTTGCTGTGGACGATACAGCATTTCCCAAAAGGGGCAGCTACAGCGTCTGTGTGAGTCGTCAGTACTGCGGAGCTACCGGGAAGATTGACAATTGCCAGGTTGGCGTGAGTTTGACCTATGTTGGCCAGGATGTTGCGTGGCCATATGCAATGGACATGTTTATCCCAAAAGTTTGGGATGACCTTTTGAATCCGCAGATTCTTTTGAAACGAAAGAAGACTCGAATGCCGGAAACGGCGCATTATAGAGAGAAGTGGCGAATAGCTCTTGAGCAGATCGCGACCGCCAGGGCGAACGTAATTGCTCATCGGGCGGTGGTTGCCGATAGCTGGTATGGTGACATTCCCGAGTTTCGCCAAGGTCTTGCGGAAAATGGAGAAACCTACGTGGTTGGAGTTTACTCCGATACGGAGGTATTCCTGGAACCGCCTACACTTGAGATGGCCGCTCCCAAGAAAACCGGCAGGCCGCGCAAGCGACCACTGGTGATTAGCACCAATCCCAAGCCTGTTAAGCTCTCTGAGATCGGGGCAAAGGTTCCGGAAGACGCCTGGGAGTACTTGGAACTTAGGAAGAACAGCAAGGGCAAACCGTTGATCGCAGAGGCGGTATCCCTTCGGGTCTGGCCTGCTCACGGATATTGGAAGGGCAATCTGAACGAAGAAGCATGGCTTATCATCGAGAGGAGAAAGAAACCAGGCGATTTTGAATTGCGATACTTCTTCAGCAACATGCCCCAAAATACCCCAACCATAGAAATGGTCCGGCTTTACCATGAACGATACTGGATTGAACATGGTTATCAACAAATGAAGGAAGAGTTGGGAATGGACCATCATGAAGGTCGTTCCTGGACGGGTTGGCACAGACATGTGCTTTTGGTCTTCTTGGCCTATGGTTACCTTACCCTGCTTCGACTCAGGGAAAAAAAACTGAGGACGCTGCAAGCCTGGGCATCCTCGCTAAAGTTGAAATTGACCCAAACCGAGGAGTTGTTTCCATAGGGACCGCTTTCCTTGAGCCTTGGATTAAAAGGAAATGTCCACTGCGCTCCTCGGAACGGTGGCGCCAAAAACAAAGAAACCAGAAAATGCCTTCTCTGCCAGATGTCAGACGTCAAATAACCAGATCAATTCTACTGCATCTGGCGAAGAGTCGGCTAGAAATGTCGGAGTAGTATTAATTAACAGATCGAATCGAGAGCTTGCAACTCTCGATTTTTTATTGTAACATACTCTAGTTATGTAACTAGATATTATTTACGAAAGGAGACTCAACATGGGTTATCCGACCAAGGTCCAGTTGATCAAAAGAAAACAAAGCGAGCAGTGGTACATAAATTTTCCGGCTGCGGTGGCACAAGCAATGCAATTCGAGCGCGGTGAAACGGTTGAGTGGATTATTGAGGATAAGGCTAACTTGGTATTACACAGGCTCAAGGTGCCGCTTTCCGCGATGAAAAAAAACACCTGGGATGATTCGGCGAATTCGATCGCTTGTTCGAGCTAGCCCGCCCAGCCTTCAGCCAGGACCGAACCTTCGAGCGCGCCCGGATTCTGGCAATAAGCTCCTTGGTTGGCTTTGGGCGTAAGACCATCAGCGGCCTGCTCTGTGCCACATCCCAGCAATTTTGTGACTGGTCGGCCGCATATAGGATTTTTGAGCGGAAGCGATTTGATACCATAGCTTTATTTGATCCGATACGACATGAGGTAATAGAACGTCTTGAACAGGGGGATCCCCTGGTAATTATGATCGATGATACACTGATCCGGAAAAGAGGGCGCAAAGTCTATGGCGCCGCTTGGCGCAAGGATCCACTGGGGCCTGCGTTCAACACAAATTTTGTCTGGGGACAGCGATTCCTCCAGACCTCGGCTGCGCTGCCAGATAAAACCGTTGCTGGGCAAGCCAGAGCGATCCCAATAGGGTTTACCCATGCGCCCACACCTGTCAAGCCAGGGAAAAAAGCCACCGATCAGCAATGGGCCGAATACCGGGCACAGAAAAAATCCACCAAACTGCCTTACGTGGGGGCACAAGCACTGGCACGACTGCGGGAGGGGCTCGATAAGGACAAACAACCGAAGCGACGTATAATTGTCTCGGTTGACGGCAGCTTCACCAATCGCACGTTTTTCAGGAATTTGCCGCACGATACGACGGCAATTGGCCGTATCCGCAAGGATGCGCGTCTTTATCTTCCCCCGGCTCAAGGACCTGGACCCGGGCGACGCCGCTTTTACGGTGACCCCATGCCCACTCCTGAGCAAATCAGGCAGAATGAATCGATTCCGTGGGTTGAAGTCCGGGCATTTGCAGCGAGAAAAATTCATTCTTTTGAAATTAAGACCATTGCACCTTTGAGGTGGCGAGGCGCCGGCCCACAAGACCTGCGACTGGTCGTGATACGCCCGCTGGCTTACCGACCCCGAAAAGGAGCCCGCCTTCTCTATCGTGAAGCGGCCTACCTTCTTTGCACCGACACGGAACTGCCCTTAGACCGTCTGCTACAATCATATCTTTGGCGATGGGAGGTTGAACTGAATTTCCGGGATGAGAAAACGGTCTTGGGGGTAGGTGAACCACAGGTGCGTGTTCCCGCAGCCGTTGAAACGGCGCCCACACTCACAGTAGCCGCCTATGCCTTGCTACTGTTAGCAGGCACCAGATACAAACAACGAGCAACGCTTTTGCCTCCGCCAAGGTGGAGGCTCTCGGATCCATCCGCCAGGGATTCCACCGCCAAGTTGATAAATATCTTTCGATCTCAGTTGTGGGGAAGAGCAGTCGGCGTGAATTTAGGGCACTTCGCTGACAAAACAATATCAGGAGCAAAACCATGTTTATTAAATATGAGCTTACCCTCAGCCGCTTTTTATGCAATAAAATAGCCAAAGGCGAGCGGGCGGGGATAAACCCCGCCCCTCGTTTTGGCGCGAGTTCGTAGGGGAGGGGGAGCGTAGCGCTGTATGCCCTCCCGGTCGCAATGCCAACTTGAACGCAAAATTTAATTACCCGTCCGCCAACCCGGATGTTAAATCTGGCGGACAGATGCTTGTGAAGGTCATGTTCTTGCATCAGGCGCTTGCAGTAGTTAACTTTTTTAAAGTTTCAGAGGAATGCCCGGAAAGGGATGTCCACTCAAATGAGGGTTGGTTCTCAAAAGGATTTTCGGGTCCCCGGTCGAATTATTTATCCTTCTTGAGCAGAGCTTCAAGACCCGCAAACGGCTTAAATGTCGTTGTGGGATTTTGGTTCTCGTCAGGCGGCAGTTCACCGTAGTGCTCAGAGTTCAGATCGCGCGAGTGCTCGTTATCATGGCAGAAGAGGCACAACAGCTCCCAGTTGCTGCCGTCCGGAGGATTGTTGTCGTGGTTGTGGTCTTTGTGATGCACTGTGAGCTCTCGCAGCCGTTTTCCTGAAAACTCACG
>PLSV01000036.1:0-195 GCA_003165235.1 Syntrophobacteraceae bacterium | reverse complement strand
TAAAGCGCTAACGGGATAAAAGCCAGCGCTGTCTCCAAGATGACCGAAGATATCGGAATTATATACGTTTGTGCAGTTTTATCCAAACGTGATCAGGCCGCTCCGCTGTCTTTTCTCCCAAACAAACCCGCCCGCATTGAGGCGTTGATATTCGGCGAATATTCACGCCGTTGCCGGGAATTCATTTTGATTTCT
>PLSV01000165.1 GCA_003165235.1 Syntrophobacteraceae bacterium | reverse complement strand
AAATCCGAAGGAAATCCGAAATCCGAAATCCGAAATCCGAAATCCGAAATCCGAAATCCGAAATCCGAAATCCGAAGTCCGAAATCCGAAATCCGAAGCGCCGTCACCCTTATCTCGAGCGAGACCGGGCTCACCGCCAGGGGATACCAGGATCGAAGCTGTTTCATCCATCGCCTGCTCCAACTGCACCACGTAGTTAGAACCTCCAAACCCGAAAGCGTTGACCTGAAGCCTTCTCGGCCGGCCGGCCCCGCACTCCCAGTCAAGCGGCTCGGGGGTGATGAAGAGCCCCGATCCTTCCAGGTCGATTTCCGGGTCCGGATTTATATAATTGAGGGTGGGGGGGAAAACCCCCACCTTCATGGCCATAACTCCTCGAATGAGGCTGTTGATGCCCGAGGCGCCGAGAGTGTGTCCGATCTGGGATTTGAATGAGGTGAGAACTGTGCGCTTGGAGGAATTGAAGAAGGACTTCAGGGCACGGACCTCCTCTACGTCACCTTGCCGGGTNNATGCCCGTGATGACGGCGTGGACAAACGCCCCCCTTGCGCGGGCCGAGCTTTCCCGCTCGATGACAATTACTCCCCCGCCTTCGCCCAGAACCATCCCGTCTCTTTCGGCATCGAAGGGGCGGGAAGTTTCGTGAGCGGGCCTTTCCTTCCCGGACAGCCCGGAAAGAGCGCCCAGGGCTGAAAATTCCAGGAAATGCATGTGCCTGAGATTATCCTCGCCCCCTCCGACGATGGCTGCATCGATGATGCCGGTCCGGATCATCTGGATGGCGCTGTGAAGTGCGACCAGTGATGTCGCGCAGGCTGCGGAGACAGAGTGACTGGGTCCCATGAACCCATACCGGTTGCAAATGAAGCCTGCCGCAGCGGAGCTGAGTCTGCCAAGGAGTGTGGTATCGTCCGTGGACAGGCGTCCGGATATTACCTCACGTTCGACGGCGCTCACCTGATCCGGACTGAGGTGAAGGGCCCTGTTGATAGCGGCAAGGATGTCGTGAACGTACCCGGTCATGACCAAATCGGTGAGGGTCATCGCCGCCTCTCCCGAATTCTGGGAGATGAGGACCGCGATTCGCTCCCGTGGGATGTTCGACTCCAGGATGCCCGACGCCCGGATGGCTCTTTCCGCCAGCCACATGGTGATCTTTGTGGCTTCGGTCATGGTTCGGAAATCATGTGGGGGAATCCCGAGATCATTGCGGGAGATTTGAAACTCCAGGAAGGCGCCCACCTTGCAATAAGTTTTGTCCGGCACGAACGGGCGGGGATCATAAAAACGCTTGTGATCCCACCGGGAAGGTGGAACCAGGGTAATCCCGCTTTTCAGGGCCAGGCTTGAAGCCCACACCTCTTCCGGACTTTTCCCCAAGGTATTGAGAATACCCATCCCAGTGATGGCGACCCTTTCATGGGCGCCTCCATGCGGCGCTGCCTGATCGAGTCCATGGCCAATCCCGCTGGATGGGGTCTTTATGGGGTGCGAAGCGCCGGGTGAAGGTCCCGACATCGTCTCGATGGACCCCTCAAATGGCTGATGCAGCAAAAGAGGGCCTTGGGCCAGCTCGAGATGGAAGGACGGCAGTTCCAGGACCTTACTGATGAGGCCGGCGCAGGCCCCGCTCATGAATTGTCCGCGTTCCAGGCAGGCCCGCTCGTCCAGAGGCGCCCCGCACGGTCTGTCGATGCCTCGGGCCGCAGCGAAGAGGCTCCCCGCCGTCATCGCTTCTATTCTCGTGCGGAAGGAGCGCTCGTCCTGGCCACCCGCTGCAAACTCCCTCTCCAGGGATAAAACCGCAGCCGTTCTCGGGGTCCTCAAGGATCGCACCCTCAGTCCGGTGTCCTGGCCTGAAACGACCGTTCCGCCCGGAGGCGATTCCAGGATCATACGCTGATAGAGCGCCGTCAGGGCGCACGTCTCAACGATCTCCCGGGTGGCCAGATACGCGGTGCCCATCTGGATGGCATCCGCTCCGAGCATGGCGGCTATGAACGCGGTCTCCCGATTGAAGATTCCCCCGGCAAGAACAATGCGGCAATTTTGGAACAGGGATGGCTTCAGCCGTTTCAGATCCAACACCCTTTGAGCAAGGGTGAGTGTGCTATGGCGCCCCACGTGTCCGCCGGCCTCATATCCTTCGCAGATCACGTACCGGACGCCGGCTTCAAGGGCGAGCCTCAAAAGGGCCTCATCAGGGGCGATATATATGACCTCCAAACCGCATTCCATCAATTCCCTTAAAGGTGAGAGATCACCTCCTGCGATCACCACAAAACGGGGCTTGTGTTTCTTTATCCAGGCCAGATGGGTCTCCCTGTAAGGGTTCTCCGCCAGAGAAATGATATTCACCGCATAAGGGAGTCCTCCCATGATCTCCGGCAGGCGTCCCAGCATACGATCAAGGGTCTCCGCGTCCATCAGGCCAAGGGCGATGGTGGGCAATCCACCGGCCCCGGCAACCCTTGCGGCAAACTCAGGGACATCCGTGATACAGGACATGCTCCCCTGGATAAAGGGATATTTGACTCCCATCTCTCCGGCTGCAGGGCTGTCCAAAAAGCAATCCTTTTTCACCTCAGCCTGGTGGCATAAGCTGCGAATTTCGTCCATGAAGGACTTCACAGCCTCCTCGGTTCCCGTCCCAAAACGCTCGGCGAAGGACGCGGCAAACGCGGTCTCCACACCCAGAGGGATGAGCTCGCCCGGGTTGAAACTGCTCTCCAGAGGGTGGAGCGCCCCGGCGCTCACTCGGTCTGCGAAAGAACAGCGGCTTTCCTCCGTAATCTTTGCGCCGCACAGCGAGTGCTCGAACCTTTTGATCTCCTTGAACGCGATAGAGTTTCCCTTATTGAAAAGGCGACAAGGGACCTGCAGGTCGAGGCCGACCAGATCGGTAGAATCCAGGCGGAGGTTGGAGAGCCGCCGGCGTTGGAGGTCGTCGACGGCAACCAGGTCTGTCAGCCAATGGACGCTCTCGAAGACGATCCCCGTGGCCCCGGTGGACAGTAATGCCGCCGCCGCCTCAGGAGTGCAGACGCTTCCCCAGATGAGAATGTCCCGCGACTTCGAGGAATTGCGCAGCATTTCCTTGACCGCTGAATATAGAGCCAGGATCGTCTCACCGCTCACGAACCCGGATGCCTCGCATCCTTTCAGGACGATGCGCCCGATTGCCGAGCTATCTGTCAAAACAGCCGCCAGGAGTTTCAGGTCCCCGATGATTGGGAAACAACGGTAGTCTTCCGACAATTCCTTCAATCTCTGTAGAAAGGCGGAAGGGTCCCCCCGGAAAAACCAGGGGTGGCATTCGACCCAGATGTTTTGGACCTCTGTTGCTTTCAACAACCGACCCAAAGACGGACCCATCAAGGCAGGGGCAGAAATCTTGATATCCCTGACCTGGCCGGCAGGGTCGGCTTTTCGCAAAAAAGAAAGGAGCGCATCCACCTCCATCATCGAAAAATCGAAGATGGCCCTGCTCCCCGTTCGATGCGCCATTTGGCTCACAGACGGGATCATATCTTCAGGTCGCCAGACGAAAGC
Source organism: Syntrophobacteraceae bacterium (assembly GCA_003165235.1). Taxonomy (GTDB): domain Bacteria; phylum Desulfobacterota; class Syntrophobacteria; order Syntrophobacterales; family Syntrophobacteraceae; genus SbD1. The sequence goes on along the minus strand of PLSV01000165.1, from coordinate 4,015 downwards.
AATGATTGGAACCAGATGTTCAGCCAATATGTCCACCTCCCGTTTCAACGCCATACTCCCGCCTTCAGTAATTATAAAAACTTTCTAAATATCCCATATCTTTTGTGTATTCTTGCGCCGGCTTCCTCTACCAAGAAGTTGATCGACTCGTTGTCCTCCAGGGTCCAGCCCAGCTCCATATAGCGATATTTTTCTTTCTTCCTCACAAGCTCATACAGGTGGTGGAAGGCCAGTATGGGGAGTCCCAGTTGACGATACTTCTCCTTGATCCCGAAGAGCAAACCCCGCAATCCGGTGATCTCCCGCCGATATATGAGGACCTTCAGCAAACCCGGCAGGCCGATGCGTCCGTTGAGACGCTTGAGCAAAGGGTTGATGTCTGGCAAGACCACGCAGATCCCTGCGGGTTCATCCTCATAATAGATGAAGAAAGCCAGGTCCGGGTCCCCGATTCTCACCATGTTCTTCCCCATCTCCAGTGTCTCATTATCGCTCAAGGGGACGTACCCCCAGTTGCCGGACCAGCAGTCGTTGTATATCTCTCTGATCAGAGCAAGCTCAGGCGCCGGGTCCTTTAGCCGAAAGCCCCTGATGTGGATGCCTCTTTTTTGGGCCATCCGTTCGGCAAGACGATCCAGCCACTCGGGAAGCCGGTAAGCCCCATCCACCAGGAAGGCAAACAGGTCCTTCTCTTTGGTGAAACCGCACAATTCGACCAGCCTCTGGTAGTAAGAGGGATTGTAAGTCATCATCAAAGCAGGCGGATAATCAAACCCTTCAATGAGCAAGCCCGCCTCGTAATTGATGGATGGGTTTAGCGGGCCTCTCACGAAGGTCATCCCCTTCCGTCGAACCCACGTCTCCACGGAGGAGAAGAGGGACGCGGCGGCCTCCGGATCGTCAGCACATTCAAAGAATCCCCAAATGCCCATCTGTTCGCCGTGGAATTCGTTATGATGGCGATCTATGATGCCGGCGATCCTTCCCACCGTCTCCGAGCCACGCCGGGCCAGAAAGAGAATGCGCTCGGAAAACTCCCAGAAAGGGTGTGCGCCGGGATCCAGCAGCCGGCGAACCTCTTTCTTAAGAGGTGGGACCCATTTGGGGTACTCAGCATAGATTTTCCAAGGCAGGTCAACGAAGTCCTTAAACTCCGATCTTCTTTCCACAGTAATGATCTCAATGCCGGCCATGATTGCTCTTTTTGAGAGGTTATCACCGGAACATTCCGGCAATATCGCTATAGCCAATTTTCTTTTTTGTACCAGGCTACGGCTAATTCAGCTCCCCGGACAAGAGAAATCAGGGGCTCGAAACCCAATAAAGCCTTGGCCTTTGTAATGTCGCAGAGCCAATTCTTCCGGATCATTTCCTCCACCTTGCCTCTGCTCATTATGGAAGGCTTTCCGGAGACTCTGGAGAAACATTCTGCAAAAAAGGCCATGCCGAATAGCACCTGTTTGGGAAGGCGGAGCTGCCGAGCGCTTATCTCCATCGCTTGCGCGAAGATATCACCAATTTCCTCCATCCGGTAGTCTTGACCATCAGACAGAAAAAATATTTCCCCGTTCTCTGTTTGGGTCTCAGAAGCCAATAGGATCGCTCGGACAATATCCTGAACATAGCACATGCTGATGTGGTTATCGTGGTCGCAGAGACAGGGATTGATGCTCTTCGAGAGGCACTTGAAAAGAGCATAAAATCCTTTATCCCTGGGCCCATAGACGGCGCAAGGCCGCAGGATAAGGAGAGGAAGCTCATGAGAGTGGGACAGGGCCAATTGCTCCCCCAGCAACTTGCTTTTCCCATAGGGCGAGACCGGGTGGCAAGGGTCGGATTCCTTTTTCTTACCACCGTTCCGGCACGGACCTGCTGCTGCCTGGCTCGAAAGATAGATGAATTTCTTGAGACGGGGGTTGTTTTCGATGCAGGCTTGGATAAGGTTCTCCGTACCCAGGGCATTCACTTCGAAATAAGTTTTTTCTTTGACGGCCGTTGTCGCGCCTGCAAGATGTAACACCTGATCGACGTCTTTCACACTTTGTTTTAGAGAAGTCCTCTCCTGGCAATTTCCGACTACAAACTCAACGGGCGAGTCCTTCACCCACCCTAAACGCCTCTTATTCCGAACGAGGCATCTGACCTGGGCCCCTCGTTGAACGAGGGCTTCCACCAAGTGGCTCCCGATAAATCCTGTCGCTCCTGTAACCAAGACTTTCAATTATCATCTCCTCGATAGATGATAAGAAATTGCTCTCCGATCTTTTTTCGATAACATGCTCCCGGTTGCCTGTCAAGGAGGCAGGGGCGCGGTAAACCTGTTCCGCCATTATCCAGAAATTTAATCACCGGCCTACAGTTAACTCTGGTTAAACGCATTACGAAGACTTTTTCATCTCCCAATGGCAGCGCCCCCTTCCACGGCGGTGTTCTTAGCGTCACGATGGCAGCGTCGCCGTAGAAGGCTGCGCTGCCGTACGGATTCAAACGCATGTATTTGAGATATTGGAGGTAATCTTCTTCGTTGCCGACCTGACCTATGCTATGCTCTGATTGCTCTTTGGCCATCGCAGCGCTTGCCCGTCTTTTCGGTTTTCTCTGACTAAACGAGATCGTCTTTGAGGGTTCAGGTATTTGACGCGCTGAGAATTGGGGGTTACGACTTCTGAATGGGTAAGAAGGAGAGGCCGATCCATAGCGTCCAACATGACGGCGGCTGCTGGCCTACCAAGCTACAGGAACTGCTTTTACAGGCGTCGGTTCTGCGGGGAAAAGCGGCTGTTGATGCCTGGCGCCAGTGGAAAGCTACTGTCGATTTGGATCGAATCGATCCCGGGTCCCGTCGTTTGTTTCCTCTGGCCTACCGAAATCTCAGCACACAAGGTCTTAGAGACCCGTTGCTGAACATGTTTGGCTGGGTCTACCGCTCAACCCAATCCGGAAACCAGAGGATATTCGCCCGGATGTCCGATATCTTGAATTCGTTTCATCATGCCGGTATCCCGACTTTGCTCTTAAAAGGCGCCGCGCTGACCGTGCGCCACTATAAGGACTATGGCCTGCGCCCTATGGTGGATTTTGATATTCTTATCCCTACCGCCCAGACCGAGGACGTCTTGAAGTTCCTTCTGACAAAAGGCTGGGCGCCGGCGCCCCGCTCGCCCGAGGCCTTTACGCGGTCGTATCGGCAAGTCGCCCACGGCCATGCATTTCAGGGCCACAGCGGCTGGGAATTCGATCTGCACTGGCATGTGCTCGACGAATGTTGTGAGCCGGATGCCGACGAGGACTTCTGGAATGGCGCAATAAGGCTGGACTTGGACGGCGTCCCGACTGCGCTGCTGAACCCGGCCGATCAACTCCTTCACGTTTGCGTACATGGGGTGAGATGGAACGACATCCCGCCTTTGCGTTGGGTGGCGGACGCCATCACGGTAATACATGCATCACAACATGCCCTCGATTGGGATCGTGTAATCATCCAGGCCGAAAAGCGCCGTTTGATATTGCCGATGAGAGCGACCCTCAATTATCTGCGGACTCTTCTGGAGGCCCCTATCCCATCCGGCGTCATGGAGCGTCTCGGCAACCTTCCCACGTCGAGACTGGAGCACTTTGAATACGAGTATAAGACCCGCCCCCACCGGGATAGAGCGTTAGGGTATTTACCAGTCCTCTGGTGTAAACATTCCCGCCTGGCGGGCGACGCCGGTCTTCCGGCAAAACTGTGGGGATTTGTCCCGTTTCTTCAGAAATACTGGGGGGCGGAACACTGGCGGCAGTTCCTCCGCTTTCTCCTGTTGATGAGCGTGCAAAGGGTTCAAAAGGTTGCGGGAGGCGCCAGGCTGGATAAGCTGGTTAATCGGTCAGGAAGAGTTCGTGGTGTTTTGAAGCCAAAACCCTGAACCTGCCCGAAGACCAATTTGCACCGAGCTGCCCACCCCCAACAAAATGACACACCTGACGATTTTTATTACCACTTGGCATGAAATCGGCTAGCCTGGATTTCCACGGA
>PLSV01000394.1 GCA_003165235.1 Syntrophobacteraceae bacterium | reverse complement strand
TGCTCAAGCGTGGTGAACGGTTACAGTATTTAAAGGAAGGTGGTGGCCGAACCTTGGCTGAATACTGGCGAGATACGGGCCAAAAACTTTCATTTATCCGCAAATCTCCTGATGATGGTAAGCCTCAATATTGGCGGGCGCCAGCCGATATGAGGCTTGCGGATACGGTCTGGAGTGGGGTACCTGTTTCCAGTAGCGATCATGGATTCAAGACAGCCAAGAGCGAGAAGCTTCTGGCTGAAGTCATCAAATTAGCCTCTCAAGAGGGCGATCTCGTTCTCGATTTCTTTTCGGGAGCGGGAACGACACTGGCCACGGCTCACAAACTGAAGCGCCGCTGGATTGGTGTAGAGCAGATGGATTACATCCACACCATCACAGTGGAACGTCTGAAAGGAACACTGGCCGGAGAACAAAGCGGGATTTCAAAATCGATAAACTGGCGGGGAGGCGGATCGTTTATTTACTGCGAACTGGCATTGGCAAACCAGATCTTTCTCGACCGGGTCCAGGGTGCCCAGACGGCAGAGGAACTAACACAAATTTGGGCCGAGATGCAGGCAAGGGCATTTTTGAGCTACCGGATTGATCCCAAAACGATTGACCTCACCAGCGCCGACTTTAACGCCCTGAGCCTTGATGATCGGAAACGTTTTCTGATCGAGATAATGGATAAAAATATGCTGTACGTCCCGCTGACTGAAATGGACGATGAAAGCTACGCTGTTAACGTCGAAGACAAGAAATTGAACCGGCTGTTTTTTAATAAGTAATGCCGAGGCCAACATGAGCGACGCGAAAACCCTAAATCAAATTCTCATCGAAGAACTGGGAAGACGAACGATTGAAAAAACAGAACTGCCTTCGGTGATTACCGATAATCTGAATCCCTCCTTCACAGTGCGGCGTTACCAGGACCGCACGTTTCAGCTTTTCCTGAACTACTGGCAGGAAGCTTTCGAAGGCAAGCCGCGTCAGAACCATCACTTGCTGTTTCACATGGCGACAGGGAGTGGCAAGACCCTGATAATGGCGGGGCTGATGCTGTATTTATACGCGCGGGGCTATCGCCATTTTCTCTTTTTCGTCAACAGCACCAACATCATCGACAAAACCAGGGATAATTTTCTGAACCCGCTATCTACCAAATATCTGTTTGCCCCTGAATTAAGCATTGGTGACAGACATTTTGCCGTGAGGGAAGTGGAGAATTTTCAATCCTCCAACAGCAACGATCTCAACGTCGTCTTTTCGACGATCCAGGGCTTGCATATGAGCCTGAATGTGCCCCGCGAAAACAGCCTTACCTATGACGATTTTGAAAACGAGAAAATCGTTCTGATGTCCGACGAAGCGCACCACATCAACGTTTCTACCAAAAAAGGCGAGCAGCGCACTCAGCAAGAACTCTTCGAGTCGATAAGCTGGGAAAGCACCGTCCAGCGTATTTTCATGGCGAACGCTGAAAATGTTCTGTTGGAATATACCGCGACCGTGGATTTTTCAGACGAGAATCTTTCCGCTAAGTACAAGCCGAAATTGATTTTCGATTACACGCTCAAGGAATTCCGAAGAGACGGCTATTCCAAGGAAGTAAAGGTCTTACAGGCTGATCTTCCTCCCTTTGACCGGGCGTTGCAGGCGGCTTTACTTTCCCAATACCGGCGCAAGATCTTTGAAAAACACAAGCTGCCTATTAAGCCGGTGATCCTCTTTAAATCGAGGACTATTAATGAGAGTCGAGAATTTTTCGAAGAATTTAAGACCGGCATAGCTTCTCTGACGGGCAGGCGAATTGCCGATATGGAAGGGCGTAGTAAAAACGGTATGTTAAAGACCGTTCTGGCTTATTGCGCGGCCAACAATATTGCTTTGGATAATCTGGCAACCGAGCTGAAAGCCGATTTTTCAGAAGACAAGCTCATTGTGGTAAACAGCAGCGAAGAGAGTGAAATAAAACAATTGGCCGTCAATTCATTGGAGGCTCCCAGCAATGAATATCGGGCCGTGTTTGCCGTGGACAAGCTCAATGAGGGTTGGGACGTTCTGAACCTTTTTGACATTGTGCGTCTTTATGACACTCGGGACAGCAAAGCCGGAAAAATCGGCAAAACAACGATGAGCGAAGCGCAGCTGATCGGGCGAGGTGCGCGTTATTGCCCATTCCGTCTCTCGCCCGACCAACCTGTGGATCAACGCAAATATGACCAGGACCTGGGCAACGAGATGCGAATTTGCGAGGAGCTTTTTTATCACAGTGCCTATAATCCGAAATACATCCAAGAACTGAACACGGCATTGCATGAAATCGGCATCAAGCCTAAAGAGACCCGCCAACGGACTGTTAGGCTCAAAAAGTCGTTCAAAGAAACGAGGCTTTACAAGGCTGGTCACCTTTTTCTAAATAGCCAGAAAAAATATAACCGGAGCGAAATCCAGGGCTTGGATAATGCCCTAATTCAGAAGATGTACGTTTTTCAGTTGCATACCGGCCAAAGCCAGACGAGCGCCGTTTTTGAAGAAACCAATTGGGCCAAAGTTAGCATCGATCGAACATCCAAGGATTACAGGTTAGCTGATTTTGGCCTTTCCGTTATTCGAAAAGCCATGCAGCGTCTCGATTTCTACCATTTTGACAACCTTAAAACATATTTGCCGAATCTGAAATCAGCGCTTGAGTTTATGACCTCTGACCAGTATCTGGCCCCCATTAGAGTGGCTATTTCCGGGCCAGTGGGCCGCATAAATGATCTAACCTCCGACGACAAACTTTCTGCGGCCACAAAAGTGCTCATGGAAATGGCTGACGGAATTACTTCGGACAAGCGAGAGTTTACGGGCACAAAAGAATTCAAACCGTATATGCTCAAGGATAAAATTTTCGACAAGACTCTGAACTTTTCCATGGATGAGAGCGATGATAAGGAATTCGGGAAGTCCATGAATAACCCGACCGAAACAGCCTACCACGTCGATCTTAGCAAGCGAGACTGGTTCGTCTTTGATGACTGCTACGGCACTTCTGAAGAAAAGCTGCTGATTCTGTTTATCGATAAGCGGTACGACGATCTGAAAAAGAAGTTCACTGATGCTTATCTGATCCGCAACGAGCGACATTTTAAACTATATAACTTTGAGGATGGCAGGGCAGTTGAGCCTGACTTTCTGCTTTATCTCATCGGCAAAGAGGAACGCGACACCATGTATTACCAGGTCTTCATTGAGCCAAAAGGCGGCCACCTTATCTTGCAGGATGAATGGAAGGAAAAGTTTCTTGCCAGCTTGAAGAACAAGGCCGTTATAGAGCAACTATGGCAAGACAAAAAATACGTGGTTTGGGGTATGCCGTTTTTCAATAGTGACCAGAGGATGGCAGAATTTGAAGAAGCATTCAAAAAGCTTGTGGAATAGTATAATAGTATGAACAAATTTATTTAAGATAGTTCTGACTCATGTTGTGATATCAACTTAGGGCTTGGAGTATTTGAATATATGCAAATAGTTAAAGCCACAATACACAATTATCGATGTATAAAATCACTTAGTTTTTGTCCTTCTCAGCATAATGTTGTTATTGGTAGAGTTGATGTTGGGAAAAGTAGCTTTTTGAGCGCGCTCGCTTTGGTGCTGGATGCCGATGTGGGAAGAAGGTTTAGGCCCGTTGAGGAGATGGACTTCTACCAAGGTAATATGTTCGATAATGTAGGAAATCCGGTCTCTATTGAGATTGAAGTTACCCTGAGTCATTGCTCAGATGAAGAAAAGGACAATTTTTTCGAGTATTGGGAGCCGTGGGATACCGAGAAAGCAGAGCTTATTGAGCATGCTGAAGATATATCAATTATCGACGACAAAAAGAATCTTTTCGCGTTCCGGATTGCGGTTAGGGCAGCCTACGATGCTAACGAGAAGGAGATCAGGTGTCTTTGGTACTATCCAAAGTTTTCATTTATCGGCGGGAATCTTGAATGGAGAGCATGCCCCAGGACAGATAGAGAGAAAGTCGGTTTTTTCCTCATTCCAGCCGAGCGCGATATTAACAAAGCACTGAGTTTTACGCGATATTCGGCTCTGGACAAAGCGCTCCGGCATGATCGAATCAGTTTAGACAAAGAGATCACTAAGATAGGCGGCACTCTCCAGGGCGCGGGCGCATATTTATTTGAAAATGAGCAGTTTGAGGAATTGATCAATGAAGTTGAGCAAAGTGTCGAGAAGCTTCTTAATCTCAGCCGCGATGCCTCTTCCCGAAAACTAACCTTCGAAGTATCGGGATTAGGGCATTATGACATAATGAACATATTGAGAGCCTTTGTCCTTCCGGAAGGCTCTCCGAAAGCATATCCTATAAATAATCAAGGAGTTGGAGCTAAGCAGGTGATAGTCCTGGCGACTCTGCGCATGCTGGCTGCCAGGAAAAAAAGTTGCATAATTGCAATAGAGGAGCCGGAAATTGGCCTTCATCCTTACATGCAAAGAGGACTAACGCGAGATATTTTGGGTACCAGCTGCCAGACATTGATCACCACTCACTCCACGCATATCGCGCAAGTAGCAGGCAGAGATGCTCTGCATTTAATCATAGATTCAAGGGGAGGGGAAAAAACTATTTTTAATACCACTCCGGGTAAACACATGGGTTGTTCAGCGGAAACAATTCGGGCAGTGCAGAAGAATGCCGGACACTATCCATTGGATTTGTTGGAATGCCTTTTCGCTCCGCGTGTTTTACTGGTGGAAGGACCAGGTGATCGCGAGGCTGTGCCGGAACTGTTAAGGAAGCTGAGCGATATCGACTCTAAGAAAGATGATCTGGATGGTTTGGGGATAGGGGTGATGCCGTGCGAAGGGAAAGAGGCCATTCCCAAAATGGCCCCCTATTTTCGAATGCTTAATAAAGAGGTGTATTCGCTCGTTGATGATGAGCCCAGTACGGATCAGAGCAATCCGCAGATTATTTCGGCCTGTGACTGCACATTCATATGGCCTGAAAGGAAAGCGATAGAAAGGATTCTATTGGACTCAGTCGGAGAAAGTACGCTGGATAAGTTTATTGCCGAGGTAACGGATTATGGTGAAAACTACTTTGCTCATTCCCGGGCATCGGCGAAGGATCTTTCAGGCAAAAAGGAGGACGTATTCCTCTACCTCAAAAATAAAAAAACTGGCCATCGACATTTTGCGTCATTGATACCGCGGGACGAAATCGCCGAGGCGGTCAAACGCTTAAGTGTGAAACTGAACGAGTTATGCTCTGGGGCCAGTCTGGGAAGTGAGGTGCATTTGGGTGATACATGAAATTCCAGAACAGCAGAAGGTAATTAACTGCTGCGAAACTTCTTTCCTGGTGACGTCCCGCCCGGGAAGAGGCAAGACAACTGTTGCGTTGCTGTACGCCCAAAGGCAATTGAAGGAAGGAGGGCTACTTCCTTCGCAAAAAGTCCTATTTCTGACGTTTTCCAGGAACGGGGTATATCAAATAGCTACCACGAAATCCAAATTATTGGACAAGTCAGTTCAAGAACGTCTGCATATTGCCACCTACCATTCTTTCATGTGGTGGCTTTTGAACAATTTTGGAAGATACATCGGGTTGCCGTCTGTTCTGGAGCTTATTTGGCAAACCAAAGCGGACGGGATCGTACATGGCAGCTCATGTGACTTGAGTGACATACCCAAACATTTAGCATGCCATTGCGGCGGTATAACGTATAAGTGCTTTGCTCCGCTAACTCTCAATCTGCTGAGCAGTACGGCGATCCGCCATTGCCTGGCCAGTCTTTTCCCTGTGATTGTAGTGGATGAATTTCAGGATACCGACGACGAGCAATGGGAAATTATAAAACTACTCAGCGAGAAGACGAAACTTTGCTGCCTGGCCGATCCAGATCAGATGATCCACCGTTTCCGGGGGGCCAGAGATGACCGCCTTTTCCAATTCAGTTCGGAAAAATCGGCGAAGGAATATAAACTGCAGCAAAAATGTTTGCGCACCGACGATTATGATATTCTAAATTTCGCCGAAGCGATACTGGATGGTCAGCTTGGTACTGAGGAACAAAGAGTTAGGTGGAGAAGCCGCTTTCTCAGGGATTACCGTGGCTCAAAGGCGGTTAGTTTCTGGCTAAAGTCAACGCTTACGGATTTCTACAAAGATTTTAATAAAAAAAAGTTGTCCCGTCCACCCAGTATTGCCCTGGCAGCTTATTCTAATCAAAATGCCTTGGCTATAAAGGAGGAATTACAAAAAACGACCGGTAGAATTCCAAACGCGTTCAATTGCAGTGTTTTAGAATCCGAGAAAGACGAATCAATTGAAGATTTGTTACTTCATATGTCGTCCTGGTTTTTGAATAGAAACGAGCAGGATTTCTGTCTTTCCTCAAAAATTATAGGAGCGTTACTTGCCCCAAGAGATTTATCAAAAGCTTCTACGCCGATCAAGTCCCTGTTTTTTCCTGAAAAGATTATTTCAGGAGAAGTGGCAGCAAAAAAGAGCGCCAAGCACGTAACTGACCTTTTAGAATCCAATTTCAGTGGCGCGAAAAACGCGATTGAGTTGGTCCAATACTCATCAGCAACTTTAAAGGCAATGGGCAGTAGAATAGCGACTCTCCAAACGAAGTTCGACAGTATGTTGCTTGATGATAGTATATCAAACCTAAAGACACTTGCTTGCCAATGCGAAGGAAATATTGAACACCAGTTAATTCAATTAAAAAGCAGGGTTAAAAACCAGAGAATTCGAAGCTGCGTTTTGGACTACATCACACCCAAAAGAGCAACCATTGCCACATCCATGCATAAGTTAAAAGGAAAGGAATTTGACTACGTTGCTATTTATTCGATTCCCAACGATCAATTCTATTCGTCACCTGAAGAGTCGGACTTAGATGGAAGACGACTCCTTTATGTCAGCCTGACCCGAGCACGATTTGATGCACGAATATTGTATATGGGAACTGCACCTCCTACATTGATTTCACCTTATCTATAGCTAAGAATTTAGCCACACCATTGTATACTTTTGACTGATTTTTTGTTTCAGTATATAATGATTATATGAAATCGAAAGTGAAAAGCAAAACAAATCGGAACGATGATTATACAGCCGTGCTTCTTGAGCACATGCGAGACGAAATTAAAGGTGTCGCTGAAGGGGTGATGAATCTCAACGAAAAGATGGATCGAAAGTTTGGCGAGGTTGAAAAAAGATTCGATGCAGTTGATGGCAGATTTAATGGAATTGAAGGCAGGTTTGATAGAGTTGAAGGCAGACTTGGTACACTGGAGGGGAAATTTGATAATCTCGAAGTCGAAATGAAATCCAACTTCAAATCTGTTATGGAGTACCTTTCCCGGATAGAAGATGAAATTGTGGATATAAAAGCCCGGCTGAAAAGAATTGAGGAAAACTCAGCGGCCAACCGGAAAGAAATCGATGAGCTGAAAGCTAGACTGGACAAAGCAGAAGAAGCACTCAGACGTCATAAGATATCGCTGAGCCGGACAGCGCACGGGCATGCATAGAGTGCCTGGAAAGTGGAAATAAAGATAATATTATGAACAATAAAGAAATCACCATCGACGATTTAGCCGCTATGATCGCCAAGGGCATTGATGATATAGGCGGAAGATTCAACGGTGTTGATACACGATTCGATAAAGTTGACAAGCGTTTTGGTAGATTAGAGAAAGATGTGAAATTAATAAAGCTGGATATTGAGGACGTGAAACTCCGATTAGATAATGTGGCTCACAGATTCGAATTGGAAGAAATAAAGAAAACATTCGATAAAAGAATGAGAGCAGTGGAGAATAAGGTGGGTATAAAATTCAGCGCGGCATAGATCAATATTTGCATTATTAACAACTTAATTTAAACTTCCGTATACAATTCAATCATTCATTCACTTTTTGCCTTAAATACCGTGTTTTCCACGCCCGGAAACACCTCCTTTCTAGGGAGAAATTGACGGTAACCGAGAAATGTGGCCTAATAAGTTATGTCCTGTCAAAGGGAGATAATGGGACACATTGGTTATTGTCTCGGCGGTCGATCTCTTAAGTTCGCTTAAGAGAAACGCCAGGCTTAACAGAGCCTAAATCTGTAGGTGTGTTTGTACACGCACCGTAGACTCTTGGACTAATCGCAAAAGATTGTGAAACGAAGGAACTTGCAATTGTATATGGCAAGTTTTTTTGTTTTATGAAAAACCCGAAAAAGTCACTGGAATGCAATGCTTTCTACGACAAATTGACACGGTCCGGCAGGCCGATGAGCACCCTCATCGATGGCTTTTTGGAGTACGCCCAATACGAGATGAACTTCTCTCCCCGGACGGTTTTCAAGTATCAGGAATCCCTGGGCTGGTTCATCCGCGATATCGGGGATAAAGACGTTTCTGCACTTTCGGTGGAGGATTTTGTCCGGCTCAAAAAATTGATGATCGAGAGGGGAGTGGGCCAGGCGCGGATCGCGAGCGTCGTCTTTGCCATGAGAAGTTTTCTCAATTACTGTGGAAACTTCCTTGGACTTGCCACTTTGAATCCTAAACAGATCCGACCGCCCCGGATAGTACGCCGGGAGGTCATATTCCTCACCAAGGAAGAAATCGAAATCTTCCTTGGAACAATAAATGTTTCTCAAATGAAGGACTTGCGGTTTAGGGCCGTGGTGGAAACTATCCTCGGTACCGGCATGCGCATCAGAGAAGTGCTGGCACTGAATCGCAAGGACATTAATTGGAAAAAGAAGGAAGCCAAGATTATTGGCAAGGGGAACAAAGAACGCCGGGTATTTTTCACTGACCGGGCCTTGGAATGGATCAGACGGTATCTGGAAAAGCGTCATGATTTGTGTGAAGCGGTTTTTGTGACGAACGGCATTCCTCGCCGGCTCACTCCTGGCGACATGTGGCGATTTTTTAAACGGCATCGGGAGAAGGCGAAGATCATGAAGAGACTGACCCCGCATATCCTGCGGCATACCGTAGCGACCAACCTGGTTTTTAACGGCTGCCCGATTGTGCACGTGAAAGAGATCCTGGGACACGAGCGGTTGGACACCACCTGTAAGTATTATTTGGGAGTGGATAAAGAGCTGGCAAAGAAGGCCCATCGGGAGTACCTGGACTTGTAGCAGTTCCGTCTCCGCTCCATGGTGAAAGTATCAGGCTCGTTTCTTCATTAACGGGGCGTATTCGACATCAAAAAGACGTTCGGCCCTGAAATAGCGCTGAATGTCATTGTTCCAGAAGAACGAGCCGGCAATGAGAGTTGTCCAGGTTTGCAAATTGAGAGGACAGTCAACCCGGAACAACTTTACGCGGATTCCGACTTTGCTCAAATGGTTAAGATGAGTCTGTTTCCTGACTTCCAGCTCCTCTTGAGTGTAAAAACGAACAGCCGCATCCGTGTGAATAAAGGTGAGCGTCCCTGGGTCAAGAATCGAATGAAAATAGCGCGAAGGTCTTTTATCTGCTCTTTTCGGGATCTCCTCACACTCGAAATGCACCCCATCATCCCTGCATTGCCACACCAAATCCGTAAAATGAATTTCACTGGTCATCTCATCCGGCATCCAGCGGGCAGTCTCCTCACCTTTGAGATTTCTTATGCGCTCCCAGTCCAGGTCTCGCCCGAAAACGTCAACCTTATACACTGAGGCCCGGTAATCCTCGCGGCGGGCAACAAGGAGGGGATCGAGGCGGATGTGAACGGATTCGACCGCTTGGATGCGAAACAATACCCGTGAAGACCAAAATTGCGAGTTTACGGATCGGGTTGGCGGAGTGGGTGAGAAGACGTATCCGTTGCGCACCATGAAGCCGAGTCGGGTATTAAAACCCGAGAGCGGCACCAACATATGGTGATCCGGCTCGATTCCAGAAAGTGCCGGATGCTGGTACGGAGGGGTTTCGGGGCCTTTTTGAAATAATGCTTCGCGCCGCCTGCGGTAGATCTCATCATCTATGATTCTCAGCGCCACCTCAAACCGCAGCAGCGATGGGTCGTTTCCAGAGACGTAAAACTCTACCCCATCCCGCAACTCAGGGTCCGTCAAGACTTCCTCTACAACCTCATCCGGAAGAACGGCCAGAGCTTTCAAAAAATCGGCATTCAACGGATGATGAGGGTCACACTGTATTCCCTGCAGTATCCTTCGTGAATCCGAATCTACTGTTGCAACCAGTTGGATCACTGACTCTGGGATATACGATGAAGCAGCCATTTTGTGCCTTCTCAAAAATAATCATGGGACAGTGCTTAGGGAGTGAGCCGTTCAGATTTTAGCACTGCCTTGCTTCATATCCAAGACGGATTGAGGCGGATTGAGGCATAAAATCAAAATGCCGGTCGTTTATCATTTCCCGGACCTTGGCCTTTTCCACGGCAGCGGCATAGTACTTGAGAGTGGTGACCGCATCGGAATGTCCGAGGGCAGTTTGAACGACGTTGATGCCGGCGCCTTTCATGAGATACTGGGTGGCAAAGGTGTGCCGGAAAGTGTGGATGACGAAGTCTTTTTTGATTCCCGACTTTTCCTTATATCTCCGAAACGACCTTCCCACGTCCGTCTGCTTCCAGCGGGCTGTCCCGTCCTGGCTGGCAAAGAGCGCCGGTTGGCCATCATGACGCAGCGCGAGATATCTGTCTATCCAGTAAAAAGTCTCCTGGCGCAGAAAGAGCGTTCGGGGCTTACTACCCTTGCCGATAATCCGGACTTCTTTGTTTGGCCTGTCGATATCAGCGATGTCAATGGAGAGGGCTTCGCCGATCCGGGCGCCTGTCTGTAAAAGGAACACGGCTAGGGTCATAAAGCGCACATTTTTCACCGTGGGGCGTTTGGCGATATGATATGCCACGCCACTTAAGAATTGCTCTACCTCCCGCTCGGTCAGGTAGTTAGTCTCCGACTTCATTACCTTGGGCTTCCTGATGGAAAGAAGATCGAGGTGGGGGAAAACGATTCCTTTCCTTTCCAGGCGGGCGATGATCCATTTCAGCGTGGCGATCACATTGGCAATGCGGGCATTTCCCGCGCCGTTTTGCTTCATGGCCATGATGAACTGGTCAAAGTCGCCGTTATTTAATTCGGGAAAGTTTTTGGGTCCGATATTTGCGAAGAATGTCCGGAGGGAGCTCCTGTATTTTTTGATCGAGGCCGGGCAAAGTTCGTCAGTAATCAGGGCTTCCTGGAAACATTTTTCTGCCATTTTGAAATTATTCTCTCGCATGCCTTGAAGATAAAACATTGTGGCCTCAAGGATAAGGGAGGTTATTTTTCTTCAGGAAGCAAGTTTAGCCGGTTGAAGAAGCCTGCAGAAACCTTTTCATGATGATGGCCCAACTAGGGGAACGGGAAGAATCCCGACTCGAAAAGCCCTCTAAAATTTCAGCCTGAGTGCTAAAAGATAAAAGGTAAACGGCGCCTGTTTTTTTATTGGCCGATCTTGACTGGATCGGCTTTTTTTCTTCCTCCTCTTTTCATTGTAGCCAATCGCCGCGCTCATTCTGTCAAGGTAGTTCCGCTGGCGGACTCCACCTTGACAGCGCGCGGATCGATTGGCTTTCCCCACGTCAGGAGGAAGAGTAAAAGCTTCCGCCTTCCGGAAATCCTGGGTCCTGCAGGTCGAGGGACGGCAGGGTATCCGGATTAATCATTAAATATTGAAATCTATGTCCAAGCTCAAAACGATGAGAGTGCTCGAAGACGAACTGGGGGAGGTTCATAAGTCGGGTATGAGCGGCGAATCTCTATATTACTCCGCTCATTGGGAAGAGGTAGAGCGCCAGGCTGCCTGGCGGGCGAGGAAACATCACCTCTCTCCTCCAAACGATGTGCGAGCCGCCAACTACGCACTCGATCTTCTCGGCATTCCGAACCACTACACGGAAGCCGACCAGGACGAACAGGGCAACTGGATCGTCTACTGGCGTTAATCATTAACTATTACCTCTATGAAACTTCTGACGCAGGAACTTCTCCGGCGCTTCGCCAAGGTTGGCCGGCAGGAGGAGGTGAAAGATCCTCTGGTCATCGCCAAATTCTTTAACCCGACCGGGGCCGGCACCTGGTATGCCACCGAGTACGATCCGGAAAGCCGGTGCTTTTTCGGCTATGTCAGTCTCTTTGGCGACTGGAATGACGAATGGGGTTCATTTTCTCTGGGCGAACTGGAGGATTTCCGGGGGCGCTTCGGTCTGGGGATCGAGCGGGACCGGTTCTTCCGGGAGCGGCCCATCAGTGAGATTCAGCCCAAAGCTGTAGCGCCGTGAACAGTGCCAGCCGGATGTTACCGCCTCCGATTACCGAAAGGATTGAAAGATGAAAAAGGGAAGGGGTTGAGGCGCTCCTTCCCTTCATTCTTATCGCGTAGGATTTGAAGAGTGGCCCCCACAGCCCAGGGGGTTGCATTGTGCTCTCAACGATGTGGTTGAACCGGAGGCCTTCGGCGCGGCCGCCCCTTAAGGTGGTCGCTCCGCGAAAACAATAATAAAGGTATCCGTCGCTTCGCTCGTGCTCCTCCTTGACAGCCGCAAGGAATCCGCCTGCTCTTCTTACTTCGTGAAGGAAAGTCCTTCACCTAGAAAGGAGAGTGAGAAAGATGTTCGAGCTTAAGTACTGGGAAAGGACCCGGTGTGACTGCTGCCGTGAATGGATTGAGCCTGGTTTCGGCTCACGAGTAAACGACAAGGAGTTTGGGAAAGTTTACCACTGGAACTGCTACTGGGCGATCATCTGGCCGCAAAAAGCAAAAGCCTCCAGAACACTGAAGGCTCAAAGAAGATAGAAGGAACGGACTTCCCTTCACTCATCCATTTTAGCAGGCACCTTACGGCTGTCAAGGAGCCGCAATTTGGATGTTTTCGCGGAGCGACGCTTTGGAACCCACGTCCCCCGAGGCGGCTCATTTTAGATGTCCTACGCTTCGCTTCGGACTGGATTAAGGAGGCCGCCTTCGAGGACTCGGCGGCCACTTTGTAAAGTGGGAAAGCAAAAGGGGGGAGGAAATCGAGAGAGGTCAGAGAGAAGTCAGAGAGAAAGCAGCGGCAAAAAGGGTTTGGGTAAAAATATAAAGGTTAATGAGTCTAAAAGAGGCGCTTAATCTTGTGATAACATACCAAAATTATTCATCTTTCTTAGTAAAAACAGATTCCATTGTTGCTTCTAAAAACAATCCGGCATAATGCTTTGTTACTCTTTCAGCTTCTTCATCCGACATACCCGACCCACGCCAAGAAAGAGCCTCGAACATAATTTTGGGATTGCTCCCGGCTAAACGAATTGCAAGGGTTAACCCCTGTTCCCCTTTGAATTGAGTAAGAAATTCTACCAAGATTTTTTCCACGCTCTTGCCCTTCGAATCAGGCATGTTAGCCACAATTCTAGCTACCTGAACATAATTTACCAATGACAGAAAACAAAGAAAATCTATCAACGTTCCCTTAAATGCCCATTTTTTCATTATTTTATAGATTCCCTGCATATGGGATTTATTCTCTACAAGCTTGTCTACAGTCGGCGTTACATTAAGGTCATATTTCAGCAACTTATTAAGTAAATACGTATACTTCCAGAAAAGTTGCATTATTTCCTCAAATATCATTTCGCCTCCAATCCTTTCAATTTATCAAAACTTCCATTAAAGTCAAGCTAAAAACTATTCAAAAAATACCAAGCGCCACTATTTATTTCTTGACACATCTAGATTTGTTAATTAAAAAGATAGTGACGCTAAATAAATCTTAAATAGGAGGAGCCGGTGGCGCGAGAAGAGGAGGTTAAGCAAATTATGGAGGCCCTGGTAATCGCCGACGACAAGATCATCGGAGAGATTATGGCCGCTCGGGGAGTATGGGGCGAGGGTCAGTCAGCGCGAGTCCAGGCGGCAAAGGCACTGAAGAATTTAGCCGACACAAATCAGTTGGAGAAAGGAGAGGGAAGTTATTATCGGATAATCGGTTGCAAATCAACCTACCAACCTCATTCAGTATTGCTCACAAAACAGCTCGCCGAAATTTTGAAAGTCTATCCTGAATCAATCATTTTCAGAGAAAGAAATGTCCCAGAAATTGGAGTCAGACCAGATGGAATTATCCTAATCAAGCGTGAAAACAAGGGATTAGTGATAATCCTGGAATGTCTCGTGAACGAAACTGAAACTTACTATCAAAGTAAGGTCCGAGCCTGGGAATCGTGGGACGGCGCGCTGGAATATTTGAGTCGTCTCTTCGGGGTGAAAATCCCCAATTTCTCAATAATCCCAATTAAAACAGGGGAGAACGTTTTAGACCGTATTCCCCGGAAGGAGTGAAAAATGCCTGGATGGATGCACTCAATGGACATTTTATCTTTCTATCTTCTGCTAGCCGCTCTTGCTTTTATGAGTGGTCTTATCGGTTACATGATTGCCTATCCGATAGCCCGTCGTGATGCCGAGCGGGAAAGGACGGAGCGTGAAATGCAGATTAAGGCACAGACTATGTGGAATGAACTGATGAAGATGGGAGGCATAAGATGAGCAAGCAGATGCAAGTGTCCGAACCCGTGTTACCCGAAGTAGTGATGCCACATATGCCCCAGGTAATGTCCATGTTCCCAAACATGATTCCGGTGCATATCCCGCAGCGTACCTGGAATAAAGGACTGCTGGCGGGCTGGCATCGGGGCAGGAAATTGAAGCAGATTGCCAATGAGGCGGCGTATGATGCGGATATAGCCGGATCTAAACGCCAGATGGTGGAAGACAACGCGGCAATGGTGGTGTGTGTCGTTTCCCTAGCCGGACGCATTGATGCCGCTATGGAACAGAACAGAGCGGCGGTGGAACTGGCTAAAGCCTCTGTTGCCGAAGCCCAGCTGCGCAATCAGATTTTGTACTATGAAGTCAAGAACGCCGAAATTGACTATCTCATGAAAGAAAAAGAGTGGAAGGAGTTCAATAATGGACATTCCACGCAAGAAAATCGGGATGATTAATTTTTGGCCGGTTTATTGGCTTGATCTTTACCTCCACGCCTTAATCATCGGGAAAAGCGGAGGGGGCAAAAGCGTTCTTATGGCCATCTGGTGGTGGTTAGACCACCTCTATCGGAACGCCAAGATCCTTATCGAGCCAGGCGGGTTCCTCTCACGGGAGGCGTACAGCCTTTGCAGAGGTGAGGCTCTGTATTGTTCGCTGGACACTCCCGTGAGTCTGAACCCTTTGCACAGTCCTTACAACGTAGCCACTATATCAGATTTAGTGGCAGAAGCAATCAATCAGGTAATCACTGTCACAACCCATGGGGCCATTAAACAAATGACCCCGAAGATGAGAAACATTTTGGACGGCGCGATCAAGTATTGTCTCGAACATAACCGCAAAAGTTTAGTTCACGTTCGGGATTATATCGCTAACTTAAGAGGAGAGGGCGAGACCAGGGACGGGATTTTGTCCAGGATTAACTTCCTCATCAATGACAAGCGGATGCGGGAAATACTTTGCGGCAATGACTCGGTGAAATGGGGAGAGCTGATCCAGAATCGACAAACCTTTATCCTCGACGGCTTTGGGATGAGCAAAGAAAAACTGGTCTTTGCCGGCACGCTGGTATCGCACGGGATTAAGAACTATTTCCGAATGGAACGGCCCAAAGAATACCGGCCTGTCTCGATCTACATTGATGAAGCTCATCTCTTCGTCAACTCGGCCTTTATGGACATTTTAAAAGAAGGGAGGAAATATAAACTGTCCTGCATTATGGCCACCCAGGATCTTGCCTCGATTGACGACCGGTTAGCGCGCGTTATGCTGAATGTAGGAACACTGATTGCCTTTCGCTGCGGCAATCGGGAAGCTCAACTATTCGCCAAAGAAATGGGAACAATCAAAACCGAAGAAGTTTTCAATTACAAAACTGGATGCTTTGAGACTATCGAACACGATACGGTCGAAGTCATCCAGAACCTTGAAAAATACCACCTGGCTTTTATGACCCCAAGGGAAAAGGGCATTGCCAAAGCAGCCAGACCACCATTTGCCAAAAAGATTGAACCGAGAAGACGAGAACCCAAGAGGACGCTAAAAGGGGGCTGGTTTCCTCTGGAGCCCTACCGGCCGGAAAGCCCACACGGGAATCCGGTGGAACCAAATAGGGACAGGCGGGAGCAAGGCCGATTCTGTTCTTAAGAGAAAAACACGGAACCAGTCCTGCCCCGTCATCGGAGCGGGGCTGGTAACCCCGAGGAGTACAAAATGTCTCACAAAGTCCCGCGAAATGACTGGAGGAAGAACTCGAAACAGGCAAGTTTTAAAAATAAGAAATACTGGAGAACTCTGGCGAACAAGGCAGTCCGCCATTATCGCAAAGGAATTTCGGGCGGCTGTAATTACAAACGGATTTGTGACGTAATGTGGAGAGTCTGCTAGCCTGGATTTCCACGGAG
>PLSV01000094.1 GCA_003165235.1 Syntrophobacteraceae bacterium | reverse complement strand
GTACGCGTTTGCCGGAAGACCCATTTTTCTCTGATTGTTTCGGCGAATCTTAAGATCCTGCGCGAGTGAGCAACTATCGGGTAGTCGATAAATTTGCCGTCCACTTGAATTGCGGCCCGTCCGCTCGCCTCAGCGGCTTCAAAGGCCTCGATCACCTTTGCAGCAAAGACGATCTCTTTCTCAGAAGGTGAAAATACGAGGTTGCATATATCTACCTGATTGGGGTGGATGCAAAGTTTGCCGCCGAAGCCAAAAGATTTGCCGCGCATGGCATCGGCTTCGAAAGCCTCCTGATCCTTCAGATCGACCATAAAGGGGGTATCAACCGCCGGAGCGATCCTTGCCGCACGACATCCGAGGGCAATCCTGGCCCGTGCGAAAGCGAGTTCTTCAGCAGTTTTCGTCATTTGAATGCCCATGTCCAAGCTGAAATCGGCCGCGCCGAAAGCAAGGGTGAGAAGACGAGGCGGATCAGTTTTGGCGGCTGAGATCGAGAATGCGTTTACCACTCCTAACGCCGTCTCGATCAATGCCACCACTCCTGTCGTCCCTGGTTCGATTCCAGCGGCCTCCTCGACCGCTAGGAGCAGTGCGCCGATCCGGAACACATCTTCCACCTTCTGGACCTTGGGCAGCATGATCGCGTCCAACCCCGGATCAACGATCATGGCCAGGTCGGCCTCGGTCAGGCCGGTGTCGAACGCGTTGACGCGCACCATTAAGCGACGTTCCCGGTGCTGATCGAGCTTTTTTTTCACGATTGGACGCACCGCATCCTTTTCAGCGAGCGGTACGGCATCTTCCAAGTCGATAATCACCACATCGGCAGCCGTCGCCACAGCTTTGTCGATACGTTCGGGCCGGTTGCCGGGAACAAACAATGCAGATCTAGTAAAATCGAATGGTTTCATCCAAGTTACTCCTTCGAGTCCAAAGCCCCATGTCCGTCAACATACAATTTATGAACCAGCGGACTCAGTGAACATTCAGTTCCAGTTCTTTCAGCTTGTCCTCCGTAGGTACGCCCTTTTCGTTCCAGCCCCTGGCTTCGTAGTACATCGAGCGCGCCTTGAGAAAGCGTTCCATACTCAACGCCTGTCCGCCCGCTTTTCCGTCGTCCAGATCCTCACGAAAAAGTCTCGGGGCCGGCATATCCTCTTCGATGCCTTCGCTCAGATTGTATATCCGTTCGAAATTCCAGATTCTTTCACCGGCCAACAATAATTCTCTTTCGGTCAATTCGATCCCCGTGAGCGCCCTATAGAGATCTGTGAGCACAGGCACTGTGCACTTGGCGCTGCGCATGCCGAACTTGCACACGATGAGGGAGTCGGCGAGGGCCAGATAGTGCTCCTTCTCTATAAGAGCGCCCATGTGTTTTTCAAAACCACTTTCCTGGAACTCCCCATTAATGATCTCAATGACATAGAGCGCCGCTCGCAAATGGCAAGCCCCCGATTACTTGTTACGAGTGAAAACCCGGCACCGAAAGATCGGCGTGACTCATATCCCGGATACTCCTGCTTTTTTGAGTGAATCACCATTTCCAGGGCGGCCGCACCCCACTGTCGGCCAACCCGGTAGGATCCCTCAGCCAGCAAATCGCCGACACCCTCTCGCTTGGCGATCTTGGGAATTAATCTGCAAATCGATTCGTCCTCACTCCAGTTCATCGAAATACCATCCAAATGTCCCCGGTCAATTACGCCCAAGTCATAAATATCCATCGGCCATGCGAACAGGTTGCCGCAGGAGATGGTGTCCATGGCCAAATCATTGCACAGATAATTGGCCATCAAGATGGACTCCAAGTTGGTATTGGCGCAATTGGAACCGGACGCCATCAACGTCTCGTATTCCGGTCCTTCCACTTCATGAAGGAAGTTTGCAGGGCTCCTCTTTTACGGTGTGTACATTCCCGCACTTCAGGGGGCAGGCAAAACATCCACGATCTTTTACGAAAAAGCCGTTCTTCAATGCCTCGTCATCAATGCGCTCTATTTCGGCGAAATGGCCTGCCCGGAAATTGCGCGTCGGCAGTGTATTGGCTTCATTGAAGACATTCAAAGCAATGGATGAGCCGTACTTCGCAAAGGCCGCACCGCCTTCCATGGCCATTTTTCCGCCGTCTCGCGATATTTGCGCCGCTTTCCGTGGGTCGGCTGTTGTGCCAGAAAGCCTTCCCTTGACGGCGATAGCTTTCAAATTCTTGCTGCCCATGACGGCACCCGCACCACCCCGTCCCGCAGCGCGGTGCTTGTTCATTATGGTTGCAAACCGCACCCTATTCTCGCCGGCCGGTCCTATGGCGATGACTTCAGCCCGCCCTTCTCGTTCTCTGATATCGTTACCGGTGTCAAATACCCCTTTGCCCCATAAGTCCAGGGCAGATAATCCCCTCGGTAAATAGATGGGTAAAAGGTGGAAGCGCCGGACTTACTTTTGAAGTCCTGCCCCTGTCCTCTAAAAAAGAGCAGGCGGCTTATATTTGCATAAGAGACAGCCGCCACTATTTCGACAAGGCGACGATAAGTCTCCACTCTGTATGGGGAAGCAGAAGCCACCGTATCCGGCTGAAAATGGCGGGCCGGTTCGTCAATCAGAGTGCGCTCTATTCGACGCATTCCAACCTCAATGTATTAAAAAAATACTGGCTGCTGGACTGGAGCTTTGGGCGAATTATTGCCCGGCGCCAGGGTCAATGAACCAGCTTCCAACCGCCGCATGTGACCGGAAGGATACCCTGTGAACGGTGGGGTGTCAATGACGAGAACTCGTTATGACGAGAACCCCAAGGGCTCAGCGCGATATTTTCCAGTCCTCAACGTACTTATGGAGGAAATAGCCAACATCACGATTTATTGGTTACAGGTTTGATGCTCACAAATTTCGAGAGCCTCAAGGGCCAGAATAAAAGATGGAAGTTTCGCGAATGCTCTCATTTTGGTCTCCGTGCCAATATTTATCTAAGCCGTCTTGCCATTTGTCCCAATCAAAGACTTGAGAAATCGGGTACATCAGAAGAGCGTATTCTTGTTCGGGAGATGAGAGGTCCAAATCTATTTTGTGTCCGAAGTCAATTCATATCCCATATTTAGATATAACGAGTCAATATCACAGAAGATTTTAGGATTAGATAAACAGTTAGACAAGTCCAGATCTCGACGGACTTAACCTGTGGAAGGCCGAAAACCGGCCCTTTTCGAGCAGATAATAAATTGAAGACACAATGGCGCGATTCCCGGTGGAACGGTTCGGGAGACCCTCCCTGCCGATTTGCTCGGATGCGCGGAAAACCGGGGCGAAGCAGCCGCCCTCAGAATGCTCGGCCATGTTCAGCTTTTCAATCCAGTAGCCCGCGTTGCGTTCCGATCTCATTGTCGCCTCCAAAAAGAGAATGAGCCGCGTTTGCATTCTATCAAAACGCGGCCCATCCGCCAGGGGGTAATCGGGACAATGACCCCCTTCTCTATGCAAGCCGGACTAAACCCGGTTTTTTCCCATGCCACATGACGCCATCAGTTCTGGTCCGCCTTCATCTGTTGCGCTCGTGCGATTGCGTGGCTGTAAAATTCAGCATCGCTCATCTTACCCCCGACGTATTCGCTCCATTCTCCGAAATTGTTGAAGAAGCAGGCATTCATGTTCAGATTTTCACAGACCGTCTTGTAAATCCTGTTCGCCTTCTTGGCGCGTTCTCTCCTTTGCCTTTCTTCTTCCGAGAATTTTTCACCCCCGTCCTTATCCGAGAGGTATTTCCCGAAAGTTTGCGAGTACTGCAACTCGAAACTTCTTCTGGCCTGTTCATCCATAGGATTTTGGCCCATATCGCCGCCGGCGAATGGGGAACAGGTCACCCTGGGTTCGTCTTTTTCAAATTTATTCGCCATTTCAGTCTCCCGGACCTCAATTTAAGCAATTACCGGGGGCCCAGGCTCAGAGCATCTGAGGAGGCCGACCGGAACTTTCATTGTCGCAAGATAACCATTCTTGACTTCAAATAAAGAGCAGAAGGGCAAAAAAACTAAGATGGCGGATGGGCGCACGCTGAGATGAGGTGACACCAGGATTTTCGGATTAACTCCTCAATCCCTCAATCCCTCAATTCCTCCCGCATCTGCGCGTATCAGCCTTTGTGCGCCGCGCGGTACATTCGCATGACTTCGTCGCGAGTGACGAGGGCTTTGAAGTTGGGGACCTGTTTTTCGATATTTTCGCGGCCGTTCATTTCCTGCCGGTCAACGAGGGCAAGGACGCCGGCAATTTCGAGCCCCGCCTCTCTGCATGCTGAAATGGCCTGCAGAGTCGAACCCCCGGTGGTGACCACGTCGTCGACTACCGCCACGCGGTCTCCCGGTTTCACCTTTCCTTCTATCGCGGCGATTATTCCGTGGTCTTTGCTGGTTTTTCTTACAATGAATGACTGGATGGGCCGGCCTCTCAGCCATGAACTGTAGGCGGTTGCATTCGCAATGGGGTCGGCCCCCAGGGTGAGCCCTCCAACGGCGTCTATTTGGAGATCCCTGAGCGCCTCGAAAACCAGGTTTCCGATCAGGTACTGGCCCTCCGGGTCAAGAGTGACTCGCTTGCAGTTAAAGTAAAACCGGCTCGTTCCGCCGTGTGCGAGCTTGAATCCGGGTGTTTCCGAATATTGGAAGGTATATTCGAGGATAAGTTCCAGCAAACGCGTGCGCATTTTTTCGATATCGGGGCTTTGAGTCTCCATTGAGCTTTCCTGTTTTATAAAAGAGTATTAATCCGATGAAAAGGGGAACTTAGCCGTAGTTTTTTCCCTGATACAGCCCGTTTTTCTCCATATACGCCCGAACAGCCTGGAGATTGCGCTGCTTATCGAGCGCCCAGGCCGGCGACACAAGCTCTTCCGGGTGCGGGTCTCCTGTCAGTCGCTGAATAATGACATGCGGAGGCAGGAGCGCAAGGAATTCTCCGACAGCAGCGGCGTAACCCTCGCGGGAAAGACTCGAGTATGCGCCGGAGCTGTACAGCTCATTGAGAGTCGTTCCCTTGATCACGTAGAGCAGATGTATCTTTACGGCCTGAACATCCTGCAGAGCGAGAAATCTTGCCGTATAGAGCATATCTTCCGTGTTTTCAGCAGGAAGGCCGAGTATTACGTGCGCGCAAACGGGGATTTTTCTGGCGCGGGTACGTTTGACGGCGTCAATGAAATCCGCCACGGAGTGCCCCCGGCGAATGCGCTCCAAAGTCTCATCCTTTGCCGACTGGAGGCCGTATTCCAACCAGATGAGATTGTCATGACCAAGCACCGCAAGGTAGTCGAGCGTTTGATCGGTAACGCAGTCGGGACGGGTGCCTATGCTGAGGCCTACAACGTCCGGATCTGTGAGGGCTTCGCCATAGAGGGCCGCCAGCTTGGGCAGAGGCGCATATGTGTTGGAGAATGACTGGAAATAAGCAATGAATTTCTTTGCCTTGTATTTGGCGGCGAGCCTTGCCTTACCTGCCCGGATCTGTTCGGAGATGCCGGCAAAGCGCGCAGCCCCCGTTCCGGAGCCCTTCTCGTTGCAGTATATGCAGCCGCCGCGCCCAACGGTCCCGTCGCGGTTCGGGCAGCCAAGCCCCGCATCGAGCGAAATCTTCTGAACACGGCAGCCGAAGGTTTCCCGCAGGTAAGAGTTGTAATCCCGGTAGAGTCTGCCGGCCGTTGTCGCCCCTGTAGGTTTTGGATGGGCGCCGGTTAAAATTGGCGTGTTCGCGTAAGCCATCTCTAAATCCCTAAATCTTCACAAACAAGACCTGCATCCCTGGACAAAGGTAACACTTTTTTGTGATTTCATTTATAAAAGATTGAAATTATACTTTTTTGGTTTGAATTGACTATGTGATTCCGCTATTCGACCAGGCAAGAGCAGGAAGATTTTTTTTGACGTCAAATTTGGAGAAAGGGGACGGGATGAGACGGGGGTGGCCCCTTTTGGCAGTTTTCTGCTCTATTATCCTCGCTGCATGCGCCGGCACGGATAACCTGGGCGAAAGAAGCGTTCCAGCAGCCTGCAAGCTTGATTACCTTGACAGGCAAAAAGTCGAGCTGCAATCAGGCCTGGGGCTTTTCGACGGAACGGAAATCGAGAGGCGCGAAAACAGTATCTGCATAACAATAGGGTGCGACGCGCTTTTTGGGTCCGATTCCGGCCTGATTCAACCGCCCACATGCAAGGAGATCGACACTGTGGCCGAGGTGGTGAATAAATACCCGGAAACGAAAATCAAGGTAGACGTTCATACAGACTGCGTTCGCTCGGAGGAGCAAAACCTCGCCCTATCCGGTTTGCAGGCTTGGACCATAAAGAAGGCCCTGGTGGACAAAGGTGTGTCGCCCTCACGGGTTACAGCCAGGGGTTGGGGGGAGTCAAAGCCCGTTGCCTCCAACGCTACCGAGGCGGGCAGGAAAGTGAACCGGCGTGTAACGATAATGTTGACGGCGCCTAATCAGCCCTGATAACCCGTTTCAGCAAATACGTCAGGTGGCCTGGGCGCAGGCGCGGCCCATTGAAACTTTTCACGGATCGCCGGGGTTTCCCGCAATAATGACAGAGGTCGTAAATCCTCCTTGCTCCAGAGCCTCTGAAGGCGCGGCAGTCTCGGGGCCGGTCGGCAGGGGCCTCGAGCATGAATAGCGAAGCTACCGGCGCAGTATTTCCTCCCTTCTTCCCCCAACGAGACATTTCAAGAAGACGCCTCTGCGGGAGTGTCCCCTGAGCCTTTATCCCGCCACTCTCGGTAAAAAGCTGATCGATAACGCCGCCAAGATCGACCGGCGCTCAGGCAAGATCATTTTCCAGTTTCCGGATTCCAACTTGAAGAGCCTCCAATGTGGGGACCTCTGGACCGGAAGCGCCGGAACATCCTCATTGTTCATGAGGTCTCCGGAGAGTAAATCCATCTTTGTCCTTTTGATAATGCCCCTCAGCGCTACCCAAAATGAGTGTTTCTTGAAGCAGGGTGATTAACTTGCGTTGGACATCTGTGTTCACTTGACTTTGGCGCCATGTCACATGTTTGAAAGATTGACTTAGCGTCGTGACTTTGAATCTTTCCCCTGGAAGGAGGATGCCATGAAGGTGAGAATCGACTACGATCTGTGTATGGGTGATCGAAATTGCCACAAGGTTTGTCCTGAAGTTTTTGACTTTGACGAGGACCAACTGCAATCGATCGTTCGTGTTGATAGCGTGCCTGCTCACCTGGAGGATAAAGTTAGAAAGGCAGCCAGGGAATGTGCACCGGGAGCCATACTTGTCGATGAGTGATCTTTCCCGCCCTCAAAAGAGGCTTAGATGGTTTCCAGGTGAGTCTTCCGGACCATGAATGATATGTTCCGATCTTCTGAAGGCCATGAGAGGGATACCCATATGGACCCAAGGGATGCGCTGAGAGAAGAGCATGGCGTGACCATGAAAATGCTCGCCACTCTCCAGAGGTTCATAGCGAAAGTTGTGGATTTGGAGGAGGGCGAGTCAAAAGACCTCAAAGCGCTCATCGAATTTTTTGAGATTTACGTGGACCGGTGTCACCACGGAAAAGAAGAGCAGGTGCTTTTCCCAGCGCTGTCCCGCACTCGGACTGCCGGAATTGATTCTCTCATCGGCTCGCTCATGCAGGAGCACCGTGAGGCCCGCACGAGCATGGAACAGATAGAATCCCATGCAGTGACTCTTCACTCTTGCTCTGAGGCCGCCCGCTATGAATTCAGGGAAAGGGCCGATCGGTACGTGGATCTCGTCAGAAAGCACATCCGCAAAGAAAACTCCGAGTTACTTCCGTTGATTGAAGAAAGGTTTTCTGAAACTGAAAGGTTGCAGATAGCCGGACAGTTCCATGATGTGGAGAAGGCGACCCTGGGTTCGAGCGGGCTCGAAATATTTCTGGTCAGCGTCCGAAGACTTTTGCAGAAGCATGCGCCTTCGAGAGGTTAGATATGGGTGTCCCCGGGAATCTCCTGACTACTGCAATGGCAGTCATGCCTCACAGGGATGTGGATCGCGCCCTTCGCGCAGCGCTGTCGCTGGATGTCCCTTTCTGGCCCCAACTGCCTCTATTGAACTATTATGAAGATATGTATGTCCAGGCATCGGAACACTTCCCCGGCATTTTGGCTGACATGGAGAAACGCACCCTTCGTTTTTCCATAGATAAGTTCGCTATGGAACTGGAGCATACCTTGGCTAATTTTGAGGACCCAGAGTACTTCGATATTAGTGAGACCTATTCAGTTGTGTACCACCGGTTTTTGCAGATGGATCTATCTGATCGAGTTGCAATTCGCGGACAACTCGAAGGTCCGATCAGCTTCGGTTTAAACTTGCTTGACCAGGACCACAGGCCCATTCTTTTCAACGATACGGTCCGCTCCTTCATGCTGGATTTTATGGCAAAGCGTATCAATACTCAATTAAACCGCCTTAAGGCACTGAACCCCAATGCATTCATGTTCGTGGACGAACCTGGCCTGCAGTATATATTCAGCGCAATGTCGGGGTACGACGGCATTACCGCCGGGCAGGATATGGAGAGGTTCTTTTCCGGGGTCGAGCGGCCAAGGGGAGTGCACTTGTGCGGAAATCCGGATTGGGACTTTCTTCTGGGGCTGGATCTCGATGTGCTTTCCTTGGATGTCTACTCCAATGGGGAGATTTTCGTTTCCTATGCCAAATCGATCTTACGATTTCTGGAAAGGGGCGGCTGCATAATCTGGGGGATTGTTCCGACCAGCTTAGAGCCCTTTTCAAAAGAAAATTTAAAGTCATTGGAAGAGCGTCTGCTGGGTTGTTGGCGGATACTGGAGCGTAACGGAATCGACCGGCATTTGCTTCTCACTCAAAGCATGCTTTCTCCCGCGACCTGCTGCCTGGTGAATCCCGATGGCGTGCAGACTGTTGAAAAGGCGTTCGAGCAAATCAACGCACTTTCCGAGGCGCTTCGGATGCGCTTTGCAGTTTAAGCGGCAGGACCGGCATTTCCGGCGGAAAAAGAAGAGGTTACTCATACTAAGTTGCGCTCAAGNNGAGCGGGGAAGTGACTTCCCCGCACTCGTCTTTGGCTATTTGATTGCATAAAGAACGGCTGATGGTAAGGACATATTTAATAAACCGGGTTTGGCTCCAACCAATGCTTCGTTAACGAAGTGCCCTAAATTCACCCCAATTGCTCTTCTCCACAACTCAGATCGAAACATATTGATCAACCTTGCCGTAGAATCCCTGAGGGGAGGATCAGAGGTTCGCCACTTTGGCGGGGGCAAAACCAGGTCTTCCTGCCTGCATTTGATCCCTGCCAAAAGTAGCAAGGAATATGCGGCCGCCATGAGGGCCGGCACAGTTTCGACTGCAGATGGAACGCGGACCTGTGCTTCTCCCATGCCCAACACTGTTTTTTCGTCCCTGAAGTTCAGCTCGACTTCCCATCGCCAAAGATAAGCTTGGAGCAAACGATCTAATGGCAATTGGCGTTTTCCACCACCTGACGATAACGTTCCTCGGAGGTCTTCACCACTTCCGTAAGCTGCTTCTTGATATCGTTTAGCTTAACCAGTTCGGCATTTTTCTTCTGGAGTTCCCCATTGAGGTTGCTCAGTTCATTATTTGCTCTGACGAGTTGTTTGCGGAGCGTTTCATGCTCAAGACTGTTGAGCTCCACCATGGCCAGGATCTCAGAGCCAGATCGGGAAAAGCGAAAATAGAAAGTTTGGGGAAGGCCGCCAGATGTCTTGACGTTGAGGAGGTGAACGCGTTCGTCTATGAGGTCCGGCAACTTAACAGCACCGTTAAGATCAACGATAACGTTTTCTGTCACCAGATATGATCGAATTGAGATAGTCTTTATAAATACTCTCAGACATTTCGGTGTTCCCCACGAAGATCTCCAATTATCATTAAATTCCCCCGGAAATATTAGAACCATTGATGTTTCGTGGACTTCTCAGAGATTATTCTACGCCTCCCCGGTCTTCGCAGGCAAGTCAATTAGGAGAAAGATTTCTGAATGGATAGAGGTGTCCTTGACTTGATCATCTCTAAGGATTGCCTCCATGATATATAGACACTTGTATTTCAACGAGAGCCGGGGACGCCCTAATTTGCGGAACGGGCGATCAGTTCCTGGGCTTGGGTGAGTATTTCCTGCACGGCTGTAATCCATTCAGCGGGGAACCGAGCAGAGTCAGTCATCCAAGTCTCGATGTTCTTGACCGTGCCAACACTGCCCGCCCGCTCGTCCGCAACGGCTGAAACCAGCAGCGCCCCAGCATGCGGGAAGCGTTCGCTCCACTCCGGACCGACGGCCCGGTTGAAGGCATCGGTGAGAGCCTGAGACTGGTCTTCTTCAATATATCTGTTCCGACACTTCCGCAGTTCAGCGGCAGCATCCAGCAGCTTTTCATACTCGGATCTTTTC
Organism: Syntrophobacteraceae bacterium; assembly: GCA_003165235.1. Lineage (GTDB taxonomy): Bacteria > Desulfobacterota > Syntrophobacteria > Syntrophobacterales > Syntrophobacteraceae > SbD1. Next base: position 1,166 of record PLSV01000094.1, on the reverse strand, counting down.
TCGGGAATGGCGCTTGCCAGTTCCTCAAATAGAATCTCCAAATGAATCTGCAGCATGAGGGTCGGCATGCCACGCGTCGAGAGGACTCGGCCTAACCAACGTACCTGTTGGTTTATCTGCTCCCGATCGAATTGACAGAGCGTAGCCAGCCAGACGCCATCACTTCTGGCAAACCGCCGGCCACGTTCGCCATAACGGGCTTCAAAGTAGGGAAACCAATTCCAGCATGTATCGGCAGCCTGGATGGACGCTTTGACCTCTCGGCTATCGGTAGGCACTGGATGCCGTCCGGCCTCTGGGTTGATGGAAGTCACGAGAAAGGTCTTGGATTCCGGTTTGAACGGATACAGCGTCAGAAAAACCGTTTTGAGCTGAGCGAAGAATTCGCACGCTGCCAGCACCATTTGCTGACGTTCCTCTGGGCTCAGGCGCAGGGCATTCATGCGCTGCTGATACTGAGCCCATTGGGTCTCGACCTCTGATCCATAACTGTTCAGATAGTTCAAGCCATCCTGGCCCGTGAGCAGGAAAGCCCGGGCGAAAAGGGGCCGCAACACGCGAGCGCCCAGTGTCGATCCCTCCAAGACATAAGCATGGCCCAAAAGCATCTCCGGCTGCTCCAGAGACTGAAGGCGGATGTGCTCGGCTGTGGTCAGCGTTGCTTCAACCGATTCCTTGATATCCGGCACAACTCGCGGTTCGAAATACCGCAGGTCTTTCTGGAGCAACGGGAGTTTTCGCATGTGGCTTTTCCAGATGGAAACAACGGTTTCATTATTGGTGCTTTCAAGCGCCTTTTCGATAACCCCATGAAGGGTCGACAAGGCCCGGAGTTGTCCCACATACGATTCAAGCGGCAACTGGCAGGCGGCCAAGGCCTGAAAGAAAGGCGTTTCTTGCAAATGGACATGAGGCAAATAGGTCGCCGCCTTGAGTTCTTCCATCAGGGTCAGTTGCTGTCCGTAGAGCCCTTGTTGCATGGGCGTTTTCCTTTCAAATCTTCGATGTTTGGACCGGCAAGGGATGAAGTCGGCTGCGCCCCTGCCAGTGAGGCTTTCTGCCCGATGAATCCACGATGCTTCGGCTCTGGCGCGGGCGATACTTTCTATGCCGCAATAAATGCCTCTATCAAATCCGCAGGTTGACTAGCCTGGATTTCCACGGAG
>PLSV01000110.1 GCA_003165235.1 Syntrophobacteraceae bacterium | reverse complement strand
CAAACTGACTATGACCCGGCACACAAAGCGATGCGGCAGGCATTAAATCAGGATCCGCTCGATCTCATCAAGAGAGACCTGGTCGTTACTGCACGCCGGCGGATCATGCGGTATACGTCGTGTTGTGCCATGGGCTTAGCCTACAAAGTGTGCGTCTTAACAAAATTCGCTGCATCCTTTTTTGAAGGCACGGGCGGGCCATTCTCTTCCGGCAATTCCCTCGTCTTTTCTAAGATGTTTTTCCAAATGCCCATAGCCTTCTGTGCAAGGTCGGAGCCGAGCGGTGCTTTAGTCGCGACCGTCAAGGCGGCAAAAAACGCATGCGGAATATATGTGGCGTCTTGTGCGAGGTAGGTTGCTATCTGAAGAAGACTATCAGCAAGATACATGTGTTTTGAAAGCATATTTTCGATATGCGCTGACGCCTTTGCAAGAGCAGGGTAGTCGATATTATTTTGATCAGCGAGCGCCTTTTCCGCTTGGGCAACTGGATTCAAAATTGATTCAGTCATAGCTCCTCGCTCTGGAAAATTACACCAGTTGACAACGTAGATTATGGAAATAGTTTTGTGAACTCGAATCTATGGTTAACGATGAGACTGGCGTTCCGGCCTCGAATCCGGATGCCCGCGGCCACATCGAGGGGAAGCTGACCGTCGTGCTGATCGTAAAGGCCCGGCTTGTGGGCGGATTGTTAACAGGGGCCTTAACCCCATGCAAGCAATGGGGTTATGATTTTGCAGTCTCTGGAAGAAGCGCAGGCTGTTTATTCGAAACACTTTGCCGAGCAAACAAAGGCGCGAGGGAAGTATCTAGATGCTTGGCTGACGGTCAAAAAGGATACGCTGCGGATCGTTGTGCGTGACTATCGCGGGGAGCATCCAATGTCCACGTGTTACGAATACGACCTTTGGTTTGATTGCGCCGGGATTCATGAAATCGAAAAGGGCGCCCGTAGGAAGCCATTCAAATATTCTCCGCTTCGGCAACTCCATATGTTTGCTAACGCTTAGCACGGATAAAATCTTCGAGCCCTCAAATCAGAATCCGCTCGACCTCATCGAGTGAGACCTGGTCGTTTCGCCGGTCATAAAGGCCCGTGGTCCGGGCGGATTCATGATTGGCCATTTGCCGCGCCACTTCGAGCTTGCCGCCGTTTCGCAGATATTCCGTGATCCCGGTCGCGCGGAAGCTGTGACAGCCGATTTTCGTGCGCAAGCTGGCATCTTCAGCGCGCCGGCGGATCATGCGGTACACGTCGTGTTGCGCCATGGGCTTATCTGAGAGCTGGCTTGTGCGGCCCCGCGCCGTGCGGAAAAGATAACCTTTTGCGTCCGCTGCGATCGCCGCGCCTTCGATGTAGGCCTCAAGGTATTCCACAAGATTATGATGGCAGGGCATCTCGTGGCGCTTGCCGCCCTTTTCGTGCAGGCGCGCCCAGGTGGCGGCACCCTTGCACATAGACATCCTCTACGCGCATCCGGATCACCGCCGCGACGCGCGCGAAGGTATAGACCATGATCCCGATCAGCGCCCGATCGCGCAGGTCGATCATTGATGTGGTGTCTATCGAATCGATCAGCACCCGCGCCTCTTCGGCCGAAAGCGCCGGCGTCTTGCCTTTTTTAACGACATGCTTCGGCCCCCGGACCGAGCTTGCCGGGTTGACGGGGACTACCTGGCCGACCACCAGGTAGTCAAACAGCATTCGGATAGCGGCGAACTGCAGCTTGACCGAGGGCGCCGCGTTTTTTTTCTGCAGGCCTCGATATAGGCCGCGACATGGACGAGCCGCACTTGGCCTAACTCGCATCTGCCATGCTCAGGACACCAGGCCGCGAAAGCGCCGGTCGCGCGCGCGTAGGCTTTGCGTGTGTTGGGGTTGCCGATCTGCGCGGTGAAGAACTCAACGGTCCGCTCGGCCGTCTTCGCATCGGGCGCAAAGAGCGCGGGTAGCGCCCCCCGATCTCCTTTTCTATTGCCGTTAACGCCTGTGACATGGCCCCCGCCCCGGTTCGTTGGTTTGATGTGTGATAACGTCCTTTATCACCCATGAAATGACCAAACAGGGAAATCCAATTTCTTATCATGGTGGTTGCCAGGGCTTACACCCCCAACAGGCGTCGCTGCAGCAGCCCCTGTATATCTCGACGCCCGTCGGCAATCGCAAGAACGTAGACGTTCTCGGCGATGACCCGGTAAATGATGCGATAGGGTTTGAAAAAAATCTCGCGGTGCTCCCGAAGGCCTATGGCCAGCAATTCCTTCGGGTAGGCTCCTCGCTGAGGATTTTCGGACAGGCTGGCGAATGCCTTTTCAACCTGTTCGAGGACGTGATCCGCGTTGCCCGGCACACCGTGCAGTTCGATGTAATCGTATAAATCTTCAAGGTCGCGGGCCGCGTCGCCGGTCAGGAATACCTGGAATGACATCAGCGGGCCTTCCTCCGCTCACGAAGCCCTTTAATGACATCGGCAGCGGGCTGAACCTTGCCTTCTTCGACCAGGCGGGCGCCGAGCGCCAGAATTTTCAGCAACGCCATGGTCTCCTGCGTTTGCTCGTAACTTTCGATGTCCTGCATGACCACCTTGGCTTCGCCGTTCTGGGTGATGACCAAGAGTCCTCCCTGTTCCCCCAGGCTGCGCACGATCTCTGCGGCATGCGCCTTGAGATAGCTGATCGGTTTGATTTGGCTCGACAGTTTCATGATCCGCCTCCTCCAAGATATGACCAAATATAGTCCTTAAACGGGTCATCCGTCAAGTTTAAAGGCTATTCCGGGATTGTAAGCCGGAACCCCCGGAATTAATGACACCTAAAATTCAGCCCCCGTTTTGAAATGGCCTCCTATTGGTTATGTTCGATCCCCCTGGTCTTCATAATGGGTCCGCGATCGAGCAGCCGGCAGGAAGAGGCTCCGATTCCAAGGAGTTCGCGAACTGTTTTTATGCTTGTTCCGCAGGATAGATGCCACCATCCGCCGATATAAAGGGGCCGCACGGGATTGAATCTTTCCAGGCCGCAGGTGATTTCGTGGGCCATTTGTTTTTCGCGCTCCTGCCAGCGCGGCGCATCGGCAGGTTGAGTTTCGGGCCGGGAAGGCCCTCCGCTGATTCTTTCAGCAGCATGAGCATACAGAGAGGAAACAGGCGGCGCGCCGCTTTCCAGTTCGAGCAGCAGCTCGATGTTTTCCGCTGAAATCATCCCCTGCCAGGTTTCGATCCATCTACGGCTGAAGTCGGAATAGTCTACCCCAATAAGATCTGCGCCGGTTCTTTTTGCGTAGGCGGCTGAGGCGCTGTACTCAAAGGGAATCCTTATCTGGCGAAGAATTGCGGTAATCTGGACGTGCTTGCTAGCTCTGCTGAACTCGATTTTGAGCTTCCTGGAAATGGTCCGGAGGTTTTCAAGAAATATTTTTCGGAGTTCGGATGAGTGCTCTTTGCGAAATTTTAGGGCAAAAGCGCTGATTTCGACCAGAATGAGGTCCGGTCTGTGCTGTTCAAGGAATGTGCTGGTCCTGGAAAACCCTTTCGGGTCGGAGTGAACTGTCCCCAGCAGGATCAGCCCGGCAGGCGATCTCGATGATGAGCGGCGGCCATCGGGTGAATTTATTCGGTCGGACATTCGGGGAACAGGATTAAGTTGAGCTCCTGAAAGTGATTGATATGCAGTTCAGCGTTCAGGGAAGGGTTCTTGTAACTGACGAAATGAATTCCGGTGGCTAGCGCCAGTTCCTCGTCCACCCTGGAGTCTCCGATATATAGGACCTGCTGAGGCAAAACACTGAATGCGGCGAATATTCTCTCCATTATCTCGGGATGGGGCTTGGGCTTGGCGACGTCCGAGGCGCACACCACGAGATCGAAATACTCGCTCAATTTGAACTGCCGCAGGAGTTCGAGCGTCGAAACGGTGCGGTTTGTCGCCAGGGCGGTCCGAAAATGCTTCTTGGCAAGTTTTAGAAAACGGACCAATCCGGGTTCACAACGTAGATGGTCATTGAACGGGCCAAAATCTATAGTTTTGAAATACTCGAAGGCTCGGTCGAAATCCTTGCCCTCCCCCCCAATCAAATAGACCAGAGACTCGCGAACAGCGTGCATATGTATGAATTCGTGTTGGTCCGCCCTGAGGGGAGGCCGCCCTATTATCTTCATGATACGGCTGTAGAAGTGAATATTGGCCTCTCGTGAATCGAAAAGAACCCCATCACAATCGAGCGCGATCACCCTTAAATTGCGGACTTTGGCTGCAAGTGCTTCCCTTGCGCCGTCATTGGTCTTTTTATTCATGTATTCAGCGCTCCGTGCGGGCCTTCGGTTTCTTTTTTGATTCAAACTTTGCTTGCCGCAGATTAATTTTCATACTAATAAATACAAAAAATCATAGGCAATTCCGATATTCGAATCCTGCCTCCGATCTCAATATGGGGAATCCGCAATGAAAAATCAATTCGATTATCTCGTCATCGGCAGCGGAATTGCTGGTCTCACATTCGCCTTGAAAGCAGCGCGGAGCGGATCGGTAGCAATTGTAACAAAAAAAGACAGACTTGAAACCAACACTAATTACGCCCAGGGCGGAATAGCATCCGTGTTCGGGCCGGACGATTCTTTCGACCTCCACCTCCAGGACACCTTCAATGCGGGAGACGGCCTGTGTCACCCTGAAGTGGTGGATATTGTAGTAAAAACCGGCCCAGACCGGATCAAGGACCTCCTGGAACTGGGGGTCGCCTTCAACCGGGGCGCCGACCCGAACTTATTCGATCTCGGAAGAGAAGGAGGGCACAGCCGCAACCGGATTCTTCACGCCCAGGACATGACAGGCAAGGCTGTTGAAAAGGTCCTGATGGCTGCCGCCGAATCAGACCCCAATATCGTTATCTTCGAAAACCATTTGGTCCTGGATTTGGTGATCCAGCATCAGTCAATGAAGACCGGTTCTGTAGATCTGTACCAGCGGGATACATGCCGAGGCGCGTACGTTCTCGATATAACCGGAGAACAGATTCACACCTTCGTGGCGAACGCCGTGCTGCTGTGCGCCGGGGGAGCCGGGAAAGTCTATCTTTATACGAGCAATCCCGACGTCGCAACCGGGGATGGGCTCGCCATAGCCTATAGGGCAGGCGCAAAACTGGCAAACCTGGAATTCGTTCAGTTTCATCCTACCTGCCTGTATCATCCGGCGGCTAAAAACTTCCTGATCTCCGAAGCGGTCCGCGGGGAGGGGGGCAGACTGATAGACCGCCGTGGACGGGCCTTCATGGAGAAATATCATCCGCTCAAAGATCTGGCGTTTCGCGATATTGTGGCGCGCGCGATAGACACGGAAATGAAGACGACAGGAGATGACTGCGTTTTCCTGGACATCAGCCACCTGGACGGCCAATTCCTCAAAGAGCGTTTCCCCAACATCCACCAGAGATGCCTGTCCCTCGGCATCGACATCGTCAAAGACCCTATTCCCGTCGTGCCCGCCGCCCACTACATGTGTGGAGGAATCGTCACTAACCCTTCCGGACATACAACGATCCGGAACCTCTATGCTCTTGGCGAGTGCGCCTGCACCGGCTTGCACGGGGCAAACCGCCTTGCCAGTAATTCTTTGCTGGAAGCCATGGTTTTTGCGCACGTTGCGGCCGCAGAGTGCTCCGAACAAATCCAATCCTGGCGAAGCCGCATTCTTCCCGACGTGCCTGACTGCTCGGCAAAAATCGCCAATCAGAATTCCTCAAACAATGAGATGGTCATGATAGCGCATAACTGGGATGTCATCAGGCGGCTGATGTGGAACTACGTCGGTATCGTGAGGACTGACAACCGGCTTGTCCTGGCCTTGACTCACGTCCTTCAGATAAAGATGGAATTAAAAGAGCATATGCCGAAAATTCCACTGAACAGCGACCTGGTGGAACTCCAGGGGCTCGCTCTGGTGGCCGAACTTATCATCCGGTGCGCCATTCAAAGAAAAGAGAGCCGGGGGCTGCACTTCAATGTGGATCATCCCCAAAAAGACGATTCCAAATGGCTGAAAGACACAGTCGTGAGGAAAAATCCGGTGGAAGAGTTCCTTTCATCTGTGCGGTTCACGACAGATGAGCACGTTTCTGAGCAGGGGCAGCCTCTTGCGTTTCTGCATCGATGACAGGTTCGACGGACGCTGAAAAGGGGGCTTCGAGAAGCTTGGTGGCGTTCGGGTTCTGTTCTATCCTCATAGTGAGCATTCCGCCCATTATGCTGATTTCGTAGTTCCTGTCCGCTTTGCTGAACGATTCGCTTAGTCTTTTGAGCTGCTTTTTTGCTTTCCTGTATATATAGATCACGCTTGCCGCAAAGAGCAGAAATATGATCAGAAAGACCCAGCCGGGCGTCGAAATAACCTTGCCGATAAACATGATTACCCCCATGATCGCAAAAACGAACAAAACCTGGAGCCCGATAATCATGTAGAGGTAATAGATGCCCTGATCTATCGTGGGTTCGCCATCCGCTGCGCGTTTGGCGGCCTTGGATTCGTGCTCTTCATTCTTTCTTCTCGATGATGGGCGGAACCACATTTTTCAATGTTCCCCTGTTTGCAGAAATCGCGCCCGAGTCTCCTCTGTATCGGAACGGCCGGTAAGCAAGTGCGGAGCGGGATTTTGGTCTAGCATCTGTTTTTGTATTCGGTACTTCTCAATTTCCACCTGATTCTCGATCATCTGCCTTGAGAGCCTATACCGCAGGTAAATCACCCAGACGAGCAATCCTCCAACGAATGTGGATGCCCCGATAAAGAACCACGGATAGTCCTTTACCGCACTAAAGAAGGATTTCGCCAGATCGCTCAGGATTGACGGAATCAACCATAAAATAAGCATGGACATGACAATCGTGAAGCCGACACCCAGAATGGAGAAGTTCTTCGAGACGCTCAGAAACGTGCTGAAATGCGTTTTGTTCAACTCCGTTTCCTCAGGGGCTTCCTCTTTAGGACTCCCGTTGAGAAGAATAAGCCAGACCTGCGTCATGAAAAAGAGCATCAGGATGAGACCAATGGGCATCCCGACAGCCAGCAGAATCCAGGCTCGGTAGTTGAACGGCGCCAGATCCGAATCGACCTGAGTTGTGTAATCTCGAAGAGAACCAAAGTTGTTTTCAAACACCATCTTTTCGTATGCGCTCAAGGCGGGGCCGGAACTCTCGTATATCTTCCTTCCGTCAGAGTCCAGGATGTAGACACGCGATTTAAGACCCGATTGGTTGTAGACGGCGACAAAAATTCCTAACTGAAGCAAAAGGAGCAAAATCGCCCCCACGGCCAAGATCAGCTTTGGATATTTACCATCCTCGAATAACGCGCCAAGAGACAAACTTTTTGCCATATCCGGTTCCAACAGCCACTTCTTTGAAATATTCGACTATCACCTTTCTCACGCTGGTCAGGCCAGTGAAAGCTATCATTGCGCAATGCCGGGAGTCAAACAAAAACACCCCGCCGCACTCAGTCCTGAGAACACAAAAGCCCCCCAAGGCAAGGACCTTGCGGGGGGCTTCTCTTCAACAAGCTGCGGGCAAAAAAGCCTAACTATGGTTTGCGGCTAAACAGACAGACCCTGGTTCCAGATTTCGAGCGGTTTCCATTTTTTTGAATACCGCCGGTTCACGGTGCATCATTGTTTCATAGAGTTCGCTAGACCCGGTTAAGCTCCTTTTCCCGCGGGAAAAGAGGCAGATACCTGTATGAGAGTGAAATTATCAGCACGCAGTAGGCAAGCATTGCAAGGATTGGCGCTGTTTCATAGATAGTCGGAACATAGACTTGCCATTTGTCGAATGGCATTACAGGGGCCGCGATGGCCGGGATAGTCATTACAAAACGATTGAGCGACACGCCGATAATGTCGAGCAAAAAAGCGCTGAAAAGCAGGCAATTGCTCCTTCTGCCTGCGGGCGAAAGCAGGATGACGGCCGGAAGAACGCCGCAGACGCCAATCTCGGCGATCAGCAGCCAGATTCCGTATGGGCCCCAGTAAAAATCACCCAGGGTCAAACCGAATCCGGGTGACTGAACGAAACCCCAGTAAACAGTATCGGCAATCTTCAGCACCATGTAGATGCCCAACAGCACGCCTTCGATCTTGCCGATCAGCTCATAGACGCTCCTGTCCACCAGTTTCTTCCTGGAGACTCTTTCGATGGCCCGGCAGATAAGAGCGGTGAAAGCCGGTCCGGAAGCTATTGCAGAGAGAATGAAAAGAAAAAATGTCCAGGGCCAGATAAAAAGACCGGTTCTGTATACATAGGGCCTGGAGAACAGAACGCCGGCGACGCCGCCCAGAGACCCCTGGTGGAAAAAGCTCAGGAATGTGCCGGTGAGGGCGAATATGGCCATTATGTCGTGCATGCTGTGTCCGAACACCGCGAGCGGCTTCACTTCCCCCAGCTTGCGGTTCTCGAGAATTATGGGAACATATTCGATGATCAGGACAATAGCATAACAACTGATGCAGAAGATAACTTCCGTCAGCATTGAGTGGACATTTGCGTGCCAGTACCCGAACCAGCCCCGCAGTGGCTGCCCTATTTCGAGCAGAAGGATCGCCAGCGCCCCCGTGTAGCATACGAACCCTACGACAACCGCAAGATTTATTATTTTTCCGAGTTCCTTAAGCGCGGGAAAGAAACGGGACAGTCCGTAGTAGAGAAAGCCGGAAAAAAACGCCCCGGCGCCGAGCGCAATAATGGCGAGATCTGCCGTAATGTAGGCCCCGAAGCCGAAATAGTCATTTAGCCCGGTTACATTCATGGCCTTCAGAAGCACCACGCCTCCAGCCAGTACGCCCCAGCCGATCACTCCAACCAGAAGCAGTGTCCAGAGCCCGAAAACCGGAAGCGGGCAACGCTTCAATCCTTCTGGAATCAACGCTCTATCCATTCTCTACCCCTCGTAGCCAAGGAAATCAGATTTGGGCTGATTTTCTATCCTATGATTCCTGTGTTATGGCATTATCGGAAAGTTTCTTTATCCAGTCCTGGGTGCTGATATAGTAAACCTTTGGCTCGGTATGGAGCTTTTGAATAATCCGAAACGCGTTCGGGTCCTTTGACAGCTTGGCCACATCAGAGTGTGGGTCCCTCAGGTTGCCGTAAGTTATGGCCTTAGCGGGGCAGGCGTCGGCACAGGCTGTGGTGTATGTGGCCTTGTCAGGATCGGTCCCGTCTTTGTAGGCCTTTGAGCGCGCTTTGAGAAGCCTCTGATGGCAGAATGTGCATTTTTCCACTACACCGCGCATCCGGGTGCTTACCTCCGGACTCAGCATGGTTTCCATAGGCTCGGGCCATTTGGGGTCCCACCAGTTGAAAGTCCTGGCATGATACGGGCAAGCGACTATGCAGTACCTGCATCCGATGCAGCGTGGATAAATGTGCGTAACGATCCCGTTGTTCTCGTCCCGTGTTGTCGCATTGACAGGGCAGACGAAAGTGCAGGGTGAGTGGTGAGGCGAGTCGCAATGCATGCACGGACGAGGCAGGAAGGCATATTTGTAATCTGGGTAATTCCTGCCGTTGTTTAACTGGAATATTGACATCCAGGTTATGGAACGCAGTTTGTTCGATTCGTCCGGCCTGAAAGAAATATTGTTTTCGGCCTGGCATGCAACACTGCATGCGCCGCAGCCTGTACACTTGTCCAGGTCGATCACCATGCCAAAACGAACACCGCCTTCCGCATGTTCTTTTTCACTCACAGATTACCCCCTTACACACGACGCAGTTGAGCGCGGCAAGCCCACACAGTCCCCATGCCGCTCACGGGATCCAGTTGAACTTCCATTAAACTGTTCGCATTTACACCCTTGTTCTGAACGTAGTTGTCGTATGCCTTGTGCCCCAGACCCACAGGCAGGTAAACGACTCCAGGGCGAGCCGCCGCAGAAATATTCACCCGCACAGTCGCTTCCCCCTGAGTCGTTTTCAGGGAAACAAGCTCGCCTTGCGAAAACCCGAGTTTGGCAGCCGTATCGGGATGCAATTCAGTGAACACATCCGCACCATTGAGGACTGAATTGGGAATCAGCTTGTTCATGAAAGGCGGGTTCGGCAGGTAGCCGCTGGCGGTAAACGAGGGCTTGTAGGCAACCAGCAGCAGTGGAAACTCGCTCACATCTCCCGATGGGTTTATAAGTTCGAAGTGAGGCAGATAAAGCTTATCATCGGCAACGGCGCCGCCCTTGATCCCGATTGACTGGCAGGCAAGCTCCAGTTTGCCTGAAACGGTCTCGAAACCGGCAATTGCCGCAGGCGCGTCATACCAGCAATAACCGGCTTTGAGCTTTTTCCAGAGGTCTGCGCCATTGGTGAAATTCGGCTGAACGGATTCTCCGGCGGAAAGCTTGATGATTGGGACATCCGGCTTGTCGGCGACCGCTCCTTTACGAGATTGGGCGAGGCCCTCAACCCTGAATTTGACGTATTCTTCATAGCTCTTCCACGGCATGGAAGCGCCCACCGAACCTCCAATACCGCCTGCCAGCGCCAGAAGCACCTCCCCTGTGTGCCTGGTGTCCAGCAGCGGCTTCAGTATGGGCGTGCTGACGGCATAGTACGAAAAAGGCGCCCAGGGAACACCCACGACGTCATCACAGCGTTCGAAGGCCGTGTGGTCAGGCAGTATAAGATCGGCCTGGACTGCTGTCTCGTCCATGTAAGAGGAGAACGAAACCAGCGTCGGCATCTTTCTCAGGGCTTCCTCGAAGAGCTTGGTTTCCGGCATGCTGTACAACGGGTTAGCTTCATGGACCAGAAGCATCTCGATCGGGTGTTTGGATCCCGCGCGAACGCTGTCAAGGAACCCGTAAAGGCCGTTCCAGGTTTCCTCGTCCGCCTTTTCCTCCTTCTGGATCGGAGGCAGGTTGGCGAGCGGAACTCCAGGAGCGAGGCTTACCAGACCGTTTGGCTTCAGATTGCCCTTCAAAGCATTGAGGGCTGCGAATACCAGTTGGTGATAGATGCCGTTGGCGCTGTCAGGCTGGCCAACCGCCCAGATCGCAAGGGCTTTTGGCTGTGTGGCGAACTCCCTGGCGGCCTGGTCGATTTTAGCTGCTTCAAGGCCGGTCACTTTCGCAACCTCTTCAGGAGAGTAGGCGGCTGAACTCACCAAACTCCTGAACCCCTCACGCTTCTTTCCCGTGCCGTCGGTCCAGTCTTCGAAACCAAAGACGCTGTTTTTCACGAAATCAACATCATAGTTTCCATTGCGCACCATCAGGTGAGCTATCCCCATGGCGAGGGCAGCTTCAGTCCCCGGCGCAACTGCAAGGAACTGATCGGCCTTGGAAGCGGTCATCGAACAGCGAGACTCGACCTGAACGAGCTTTACAGATCTTTTCCCTCCCTGGGTCCACTGCCGCAGGGCGGGGAACACCGCGCTCGCGGCGCCCGCGCCTTCGAACAGATTCGACCCGAAACTCAGTATGTATTCGGCATCTCCGAGTGCGAAAGCAAACGGCGAAGCCTTGCCCGTTGTAAGCTGAGCAGCCAGTTTAAGACCGTCGGCAGCAGATGGCGTCCTGAACAGATTAGGAGAACCGTACGCCGTGAAGAACTGAAGCCACAGCTCGGCCATGCTGCTCGGCCTGTTCGAAATGATACCGGCCGCCTCGTGCGCTTTGCCCTCCGAGCGCATCTTGCCCAGCTTCTTTCCAAGCTCGGCCAGCGCTTCGTCCCATGAGATCGGCTTCAAGCCCGACATGTCTCCACGGCTTTTAGTCTGTTTCATGGGTTTTGAAATGCGGTACGGAGCGTACAGGAACTGCAGCCCTGAGGCGCCAAGGGCGCAAATACCGCCTCCGGTGAGCGGATTTGCCGGATTTCCCTCGATCAAAATGGCCCTGTTTCCATTTACCAGGCGTGCCTGTATGGCGCAGCCTCCTTCGCACATGGTGCATATGCCGGCTGCTTTTGTGATCTCACCGCGTTCGGGGGAAGGACGCCACGACCAGTTCTGGGACCACCTTGCAGAATCGCCGGCCAATTGCCATGGCAAGGGTGAAAGCAACGAGCCGCCGACTGCTCCAGCAGCGAACTGTAAGAAAGCTCTCCGACCAAAATCCATTGCATTTCCCCTCTCATGAAAACCAGTGACCCAGAAATCATTCCGGAGTCATATAAACACTTTAAATCACTGTGATTGCTTACTTTACTTGTGGCACATCTCGCAATTGTTCGAGGCCCCCTTCAGGGCATGACATTGCTCACATTCCACCATCTTCATGGTGGATATGCTGTATCCGGTAATCAGGTTCTCTCTGTACGGGGGGGTCTTCTCCTCAGTTGAGACGTCCCTGTGACAGCGGGTGCATTCCAGGCCCTGTCCCTTGTGGGGAGCATGTGAGAAATAAACGTTGTCGGGCTGCCAGGCATACACCTTCCAAGGCACTTCCCGATTTTTCTCCACATAGTCGCTTACAAGTTTGGCCTCAGCTTCGCTGCTCCCCTGGGCGGATTCATGGCATTCCCTGCATTTGTCTATCCTGGGGATCCCGCTATAGACGCCATCGGCGCGCAAACTGTGGCAGGACTCGCATTCTTCGCTCTGGTGCGCGACATGGCTGAAATTTATAGGTTGAGCCTTCTTAGAATAGAGCAGACTCGGAAAAACGACCCATCCAACGACCAGGGCGCCGATAAAGCCCAATAGAAAGAAAATCACCCCCAGTGGCTTCTTTGCAGAAGAGCTACTTTTCTCTTGGTTCATAGGACAGCCTCGGTATTCCCGTGAATGGACGCAATGGTCCCGCAAAGATTGTGCTCTTTATGCATCTTAGAGCAGTTCCAGCAAGTGATAAAATTAACATGCGCGGACAAAACTTTTAGGTAACTTTACCAGAATACGCAGCCACTTAAGCGCCTATCCAGATTCTTGTCAAGCGAAAAAAAACAGAGAAATCGGCTAATGAAAGTCAGATTTGACGGACTCTTGGATAATAATAATCGCGAAAACATTCACAAATCCCATATCGCTTGCCAAATCCAGTCCAGTTGAACGCCAATAAAATTAAAAATAAAAAAGATGCGCGCGCATTTTTTTGTGGTGCCTGAAATCGCCTAACCAGGCCTCCCGCGAACGCCCTGTCTCTGGTCACGGACAGTGATCATAGACAGGTCATGAAGGGATAGCGTCGAGAATGGCGGCGGTCGGCCTGCCCGCTACGCGCTCCCACGACGCAGAGTGGTTATTTTTTTCGGCAGGGTGCTATATATAAATCTATCATACGAGGAGAGCGAGCGGGTCGGTTTCTCAGAGATTGAATCGTGTAAGCTCTCAGCCGAAATGCACAAACTTGCTTATGATCGCAGGGCTGTCCAGTTCAATTACATTCGGCTCGATGCGCCGGAGTTCGTGAATGTTCCACTGTCCGTCCTTTTCGATAAGCTCCAGGGCCTCTTCCTCGGATTCGGCTAAAACGGCTATCTCGGCCTGAAGATAATTGTCTCGATGGATGTGTGGTTCGTCGAACATAGACCAGCTCGAAAGAAATTTACTGTGGCGCCAGATGAAGATCTTCATAGTGTTTGATTCCTGCACGTCAGACTTCTTGTTGAGGCGTCTCGCCTGTCAGCTCGCCCCGAGCGATAGACGCCACGTTGTTCGGGACGTCCGCGAGCGCCGGATGCACTTGATTGTGTGCGTCAGGTAACCAGGCCGTCCGCCCCATTAGAGTCTATCTTGGGGGGAGGGTAGGTGACCGAGGCGCCGGACACCACGGCCCACGAGGTTAGCGTGTGTTCATGGACGCTCGTTTCGCCCATGATGTGCTTGACACCAAATCGGCGCACCGTCAATACATCTGAGATCAGGTTCCTATGACACCGCCAAGGCAGGACTTCTGCGCACATGATCGCCGTGAGGCTCTCCAGCGCCCGCGCGATGAGCCGCTGGATACCGGCCTCAAATTTTTCCGTAAGCATGTAATCCGCATAATTTTTGAATGCAGGCGAGCGCCAGCCCGCATTGGGCGACGGCTCCAGTTTGGAGCGTCGCCACCCCCCAAGTTCAGGATAATAGGCATATTCGATTTCGGCTTCCTCAAGGCTTTGCGGCAATGTGTCACGGTTAAACTGGGGGTTAGACCTGGATCTTGGCACAGTGCGCACGTCTGCGAGAAGTTTGACGCGATTGGCCTGCAGAAGACCGATGAATTCTTCCAGGCTTCGAGTGGAATGGCCGACGGTATAGATCACTTTCCGGCCGCTCATGCAATGAACCCCTTCTCAACAAGTCCGCGAAGCAGAAGGCGGAAATAGATAAGGCCCGCATAAGCACGCCATATCGATATAATATCCTAATGGTGACGGGGGAACTTTTCAGTTTTGAAATTTTCGGTTTTAAACGTGAAAAATTCGAGCCGCATTTTCCCCGGAAATATAGTCTATATCGAGAACGGCAAGGCCAGAGGCCCTCATCTCCGTAAAATAGCGCTTCGGAGAGATCAGGGGATAATCACTGCCAAAAAGAATCTTATTGGACCCCGCCGCCTGAGCCGCCACCTTGTAGATGTCACTCCTGTACACAAAGGGGGAAGCCGCCGTATCGTAATAGACATTTGCAAAGAGCCCGGGGTCTTGTTTCTTCATAAGTTCGAAAAAGAGAAGACCACCGCCCCAGTGCGCAAGGATGAGTGTGGCTCCAGCGGCGGCCCTTGCCATGTCATAGTAGAAATCAAGTCCGAATGGAGCTTTACCCGGATATTCACGCCCGACAGGTTCGTTTGCGTGGGCGAGAAGCACGAGGTCTTTTTCACGGCAAAGAACGGCAATTTGCTTGAAATTGTCGAGGACAAGGTCCATATTCCCGCCGGTGGTGTAAACGGCGAGTTCTCCGAAGCCCCGGACACCATCGAGGGACACCTTTTCCGCCTTCTCAACGCACCGTTGCGAGAAAAGGTCAAGACAGGCCAGAGGCAGGAGGCGGTCAGGGAATCTTGCAGCGGCATCGAGCACATAATCATTGTGACGCGCGAGCAGTTCAGCGGTACGCCATGGAAACCCGAACACCACCGACCGGTCTATGCAGTTTTCATCCATCGATTGGATGAGCATTTCCGCAGACGCCATTTTCGAATTGGCGGGACCGTACAGGAGTCGGAATTCAGGCTCGCCCCCAAAGAAAAGGTCGCGTCCGCGAATGATGTCGGGCGGGAAAATATGAGTATGGACGTCTATGATCAATGTTTAAGAACGCTCCGTTCGGTTTTAAATGAGGTGCGGCGCCCGCGGGGTGGATAACTTCCCATCCCCGGCATTTTGTATCCGATTTCGGCTTCACATGCAAGCCGGCAAGGAGATCCCCAACACTATTTGGAGCCACGATGCTCGACAAAATGGAGACCGTTGCGCGAAAGATCATCTTTGAGGCGGGAGAGCTTATCAGGCAGCATATCGGACAGGTGGCCGCTCCCTGGGTTCACGCCAAGGCGCCCTCGGATTATGTGACAGAGATCGATAAGAGGTGCGAAAGTCTGATCATCGAAGCGATCCGGGAGAATTTCCCCGACCACCACATTATGGCCGAAGAGACGGCAAATGAGGGTTTGCAGCCGGGGTACACGTGGGTAATCGACCCGGTGGATGGCACAACCAATTTTATCCACGGCTTTCCCTTTGTCGCCGTTTCCATCGCAGTTTGCCTGGATAAAAAACCGGTTTTGGGGTTGGTGCTGGACCCCGTCCGAAACGAGCTCTTTTCGGCAAGAAGGGGCGCAGGGGCCTGGCTGAACGGATCTAGACTTCCAAGCCGCGAGAAGGTGAATCTCGATCGGGCGCTGATTGCGACCGGGTTTCCGTTCAGGGCCAAACAGCACCTCGATGACTACCTGATTGCTTTCAAAGCGATTTTCATGGGCACAAGCGGAATCAGGCGGGCCGGGTCCGCAGCGTTGGATTTGGCGTACCTGGCTGCCGGACGAGTGGACGGCTTCTGGGAAATTGGCCTGAAAGCCTGGGATATAGCCGCCGGCGCGCTCCTTATTACAGAGGCCGGCGGCATGGTCAGCGATTTCCGAGGCGAGGACAATCACCTGTTCAATGGAAATGTTGTAGGAGGCGTACCGGTGGTCTACCAGTTTCTGCTGGAGCAGGTGCAGAAGTGGCTGCTACCCGCGCTGGAAGCGCAAAGTTGATCGATCAGGCCGCTTGGCTCGGGGGGACAATGTTCATAGCCATCAGTTTCTTGCTGCTTTCGAATATGACTTCCATCTTCCTGGGTGAGATGACTTTGGCGACTACGCCAATACCGAAGCCGGGGTGCAGCAGCAGAGCGCCTTCTTTGTAGTTGTCCGCGATCTTGTATGCAGGGATGCCCTCCCTGCTGGCATCGAGCAGCAACTGTCGCCAGTCGTCGTCTGTTTTTGGCCGGGTGATCCCTTTATAGAGGACCGATGGAAGCAGGTCTTCGTCGTCTTCGCCTTCTTCGAGCAGCAGGTCGTCCTCGCCGGCGAAATCGAGCTCGTCGGTTTGCTCGAATTCAAGTCCGGAATCGTCTTCAAAGTCATCCATCATCTGGTCGCTCTCCATATCTTTCTTCGGCATGATTGAATTCCTCATCTTGTGCGGTTGTACGATGCAGTCCCGTTTATTGGAACTGTGATGAAAGGTCAAGGTTTTTTCCGTATTCAGTCCGGATAACGCAATCCATTGTTCCGGAATGTGAAGTTCTAATCATAATACCTGGAATTTTTCGGGGAATAGTCCTGGAAGATTTTTTTTCAATCTGGCGTCAAACAACTCGGTTTTGTGATGCTACTGCCCCAGATTTTTCAATTCGTCCTCAGTTGCAAGTCCATATTTCAGGAGCCGGTATCGGAAGGAGCGGAAAGAGATCCCGAGCAGTTGGGCGGCTTTCAGTTTTGCCCCGCCTGTCTGGTGCAGAGCTTGCTGAAGCAGTCGCTTTTCGATTTCGGCCATGTGCTGGTCCAGGTCGAATCCCTCGATTGGGATTTCTGAAACATCGGAAGCGGTCGCCTGTTCCTGCTCTTTTCTCCTGTACATCGAAAGAGTAAGAGAGTCGGGCAGGATGATCCTGGAAGATTCCATCGCCACGCCGCGTTCGATTATGTGCTCCAGTTCCCTCACATTTCCCGGGAATTCATAATTGCAGAGTATATCCATGGCATAGGAAGAGACTTTGTGAATGTCTTTGCCGAAATCTTTTGTGAACTTCGAAAGAAAATACTGTGCAAGAACGGGGATGTCCTCACGTCGCTCTCGCAAAGGCGGGATGCGGATAGGAAGCACATTGAGCCGGTAATACAGGTCCTCCCGAAAGGTCTTGTCCATCACCATGCGTTCAAGATCGCGGTTCGTGGCCGAAATGATCCTGACGTCAACCAGTATATCCTCGGTCCCACCGATCATCCTTATCGTTTTATCCTGGACGAGCCTGAGAAGCTTGACCTGAAGAAGAGGGGAGAGTTCTCCTATCTCATCGAGGAAGAGGGTTCCGCCCTGGGCGGTCTCTACAAGCCCCATTTTGTTTGCCGCAGCGCCGGTGAAAGAACCTTTCTTGTGGCCGAAAAGCTCGCTTTCGATCAGGTTTTCGGGGACGCCGCCACAGTTGACAATCACTAAAGGTTGGTCGCCCCTTGCGCTCTGACGGTGGATCGCTTTAGCTACAAGCTCTTTGCCCGTGCCGCTTTCGCCTATGATCACGACATTGCTGCTGGTCTTGGCTACCCGCTGAATATTCTCGTAAATCTTGCGCATCGGAGGGCTTTCTCCGATAAGGCAGCCGAAATAGAGGGGCCCTTCCTGGGGCTTACTCAATGTCGGATCATCGCCCCTGCTGCGAAGAGCAGTGGAAATCACCGAGATAATTTCCTCGTTGTTGAATGGCTTGGGAAAGTAATCGTAGGCGCCTTCGTTCATCGCCTCTACGGCCAGTTCGGTGCTGGCGTAAGCGGAGATCATTATTACAGTGGTTCGAGGGGAGATCGTCTTGCATTGCTTCAGGACCTCCAGCCCGTTCACAGGTTGCATTCGGATATCTGTTATAACAAGATCGAAGGGCTGGCTGCGGACTATGTCGAGCGCTTCGAGGCCGCTTTCAGCGCACTGAACGTCGTAGCCGTGCTTGAGCAGCAGGATTTCGAGCAGCTCCCGCATGCTCCTTTCATCATCCACGACAAGAATTTTTGGGGGGCTAAGATACTGGGGCATTGCAAGCATCCGGAAACAAGATTATGAGGCGGAAAAAACCACCCTGCCTCCCACAAGCGTCATAACAGCTCTGCCTTGCACTTCCATGCCGTCAAAGGGGCAGTTCCTGCTCTTCGATTTGAATCGGTTGACATCAATCGTATATTTCACCTCCGGATCGATAAGAGTCAAATCGGCAGCAACGCCTTTCCGCAATGTGCCGAAGGGGATTGCAAGGATTCGGGCAGGGTTGTGCGATACCTTTGCGACTGCTTCCAGGGGAGTGAGCACGCCTTCGCGTATGAGCCGCAAAATAAGAGGCAGGGACGATTCCAGACCAATCATGCCATTTGCCGCATATTCGAATTCGAGATCCTTTTCAACTGAGGTGTGAGGCGCATGATCCGAAGCAATGACATCGAGGGTCCCGTCGTCGAGTGCGGCCTTTATCGCCTCGACATCCTCGGCCCTCCTTAGCGGTGGATTGACCTTGTAGACCGGGTCGAAGGAGCACACCAGTTCTTCATTAAGAGTAAAATAATGGGGTGCGGTCTCTGCGCTGACGTGTACGCCCCGGTTTTTGCCCTCGCGTATCAGCGCCACAGACCCGGCAGTGCTGATATGGGCTAAATGAAGCCTGCTCCCGGTAAGCTCGGCCAAAAGAATGTCGCGGGCCACCATAACCTCTTCAGCAGCCCTCGGTATGCCCCTCATACCGAGCCTTGTCGATACGGGACCTTCGTTCATCAGGCCGGCGCTGGAAAGGTCCAGGTCTTCACAGTGGCTTATGACAAGCAGGTCGAAGGTTTTGGCATACTCGAGCGCCCTCCTCATAAGCAGGCTGTTCATGACCGGCCGGCCGTCGTCCGATACGGCTGCGGCGCCTGCGGCGCGAAGCTCCCCGTATTCAGCAATGTTCTTCCCCTCGATCCCCCTGCTTATGGCTCCCACGGGAAATACCCGGCAAGACCCCTCTTCCCTGGCCTTCTCGAGAATATACTGAGTTACTGCGGCGCAGTCGTTTACCGGGTGCGTATTGGGCATGCAGGCCACTGACGTGAATCCCCCCGCAGCAGCGGCCTGCGTTCCCGAAGAAATTGTCTCCTTGTATTCTTCTCCCGGTTCCCTCAGATGCACATGCATGTCGATAAGGCCCGGCACTATCCATTTGCCGCTCGCGTCGATTTGCTCGAATTGCGAGAGCTTTTCGGCGCCAAGTTCGATCTCCGCGCTCACTTCGGCTATACTGCCGTTCTCAATCAGAACGTCAACTACAGCGTCCAATCCCAGCGCAGGATCGATTACCCTGCCATTGCGCAAGACAAGGTTAACTGAATTTTCTTTCGTCGCCATTATCACTCCGGGACAAGGCAAAAGCCTGTCAGACTATCTTTGCGCGAGCAGATAGAGAAGCGCCATCCTGACGGCGACACCATTGGTCACCTGCTCCAGGATAACCGAATAGGGGCCGTCTGCTACTTCAGGGCTGATTTCTACTCCCCGGTTCATCGGGCCGGGATGCATTATCAAAACGTCTTTTCTTGCCTCCTTGAGCCTCTGGCCGTTTATGCCGTACAAAGTCGCATATTCGCGCACTGAGGGCAACAACATCTGCTGCTGCCTCTCCTTTTGAAGACGCAGAACCATGATCACGTCGGCATCAGGGATGCACTGTTCCAGATGGTTGGTCACCTTAACGCCCATTGCGTCGATATTAGGGGGAATGAGTGTGGCAGGGCCGCACACCACTACCGTGGACCCCATTTTTGTCAAGCCCCAGATATTGGAGCGCGCCACCCGGCTGTGGTATATGTCGCCCACGATAACGACGTTCAGGCCGTCCAGTCTGCCCTTGTTGTCAAGGATTGTCAGCATGTCGAGCAGCGCCTGGGAAGGGTGCTCGTGCATCCCGTCTCCGGCGTTGATGACCGACGCCGTGGTGCGGCCCGCAAGCATCTGAGGGGCGCCTGAAGCAGAATGGCGTATTACGAAGACGTCGGGTCGCATGGCCTCGAGGTTCTTGAGGGTATCGAGCGCCGTCTCACCCTTGACTATCGAACTGGTTGAGGCGCTTATCGAGTAGGTGTCAGCGCTTAGCCGTTTTGCCGCGATATCAAAGGAGGTCCGCGTTCTGGTGCTCGGTTCGTAAAAAAGGTGAATGATCGTTTTGCCTCTAAGGGTGGGCACCTTTTTGATTGACCTCTCATTGATTTCCTTGAAAGAACGGGATAAGTCTAAAAGGTATTCAATTTCGGCTGCCTCCAGGTCGCGAATTCCCAGGAGGTCTTTCCGGTTGAAGCCCATAAGAGTCCCTCACGAGGTCCTGGAGGACCTCTTCTAAGTTACCGCGTTCAGTCGCTGTTTGGGGGGCGCCCGGCGCCACGTGCCGGTTCCTGAATTTTCAACCGAATACTCTATCACGACCTCGGCGCCTGAGGGTAATTCAAAATCGGCCCTTGCGAAAATTGAGGCTAAATTCTTCTGAATGCCTCCTGCACTTTTTGATGAAGTTTTTTCAGTTTTAGTATTAAAATATATTTGAGATCAGCCGAGAGTTGGTAAGTCGGTGCTGTTCCGCGCCAGTTGACATGCGTTTGCTATGACGCCAGGTGGAACGGCATATTTTATTTTGAAAGGAGTTGGAATGCCGAGAGTCCCCATCACCAGGAATGGATATAAGAAGCTTATGAGTGAATTAAAGCGCCTTCAAAAGGAAGACCGCCCCTCGGTCATCAAGGCCATTGAGGAGGCCCGCGGGCACGGGGATATCTCGGAAAACGCCGAGTTCGAGTCCGCCAAACAGAAACAGGGCATCATCGAGGGGAAAATTCAGGAATTGACCGAATGGGTCGGCAATTCGCAAATAGTCGATTTGCCAAAGGAGGTGGATGGGAAAGTCATTTTTGGATGCGTAGTGATCGTGGAAGACCTCCAAACCGGCGAGGTAAACTCATATCGATTGGTCGGTCCTTATGAGGCCGACGTCCTGGCGGGAACCATATCTGTCACATCTCCCATCGGCAAAGCTCTCATCGGCCGGGAAGAGGGCGATGAAGTGAAGGTTCAGACGCCTAAGGGCATCCGGAACATCGAAATCCTCGAAATCCAGCCATGAAATAACCCTTAGCGCTCACTTGGTTTTAATACGACGCAATTGTCACAGCTAACCGCGTCGTGTGCTAAGCAATAAATATTGTTTCTTGCCTAAGCTACCGGGTTTTCTCAAATTGTCATTGCTATTCCCTTGCTGAGTGTTTATAATTTATAGAGCCTGATATTAATTAGCTCTCCAAGGAGCCATAAAGCATGAAACTTCCGAGGCTGGCAGCAGCGATCCTGCTAGGCGTCTCCATGAATATGGCCGCGTGCATCGGTTTCTCCCTCTCCGGGGGCGCGGTCTTCGCCCAGACCCTTGACAGCGCCATGCCTTCTTTTGAGAACCTTTACGAAACGGACCACTTCGTTCTCAAATGGACAAACAAGAGCAGGCATTCGAGCGACAATATTAAAGACCCTCAAATTATAAAGGACACAGGGGGATATCTCGAGGAGGCGTGGACAAAATATACGGATCTCTTCGGTAGAAAACCTTACACGGCCCCTGGCCGGGACAAGATAGACGTGGTTTTCCGAAACATTGACTGCTATGGAGTCGCCGATCCTCCAGATGGGCCGATTCAGTTCGATTCGGACGCCTGGGTAAATAACAGAAACATCCGGCAGCCTACCTCTGCACACGAGTTGTTCCATAGAATGCAATACGCTTACGGTTACAGAACCAGGTGGACGCCGCAAAAACCATTCACGTGGTTCACAGAGGGCACTGCAGCCTGGGCCGAGGTCTATGTGTGGGGAAGGGTGAGCCGGAACTGCAAGGTGGACACACTTTTCAAAGATACCAGAATGGACCTTTACCGAGCAGACGTTAATGCGATGCCCTTCTGGATATATTTTGTCCAAGGCAACCAGGAGCATCCCAATAATCACCTCATGGTGGAATATTTCGAAAAATGCGAACAGCTCAAGGATGAAAAGCTTGCCCTGAACGAAGTGATAAATAAGACATATGGATCGGTTGACGGCTTTTTCACGACCTTTGCAAAAGACCGGAAAAAAGGGTTCTTTAACGATGTCTGTGAAATCCCTTACAAGTGCATCCTGGGACCCGACGGACAGGACCTTGTTGACGAGGTTAAAAATATCCAGAAGAAATGAAACGGGAATCGGAAACAATCTTAGAGTTTCGAGTTGTCAGTTGTTAGTTTTGAGTTAAGTCAAAAGGCGCATCAAGAAACCTGGCGCGGGCAATGTCACCTGGATCTGCAGAAGCGCTGAGGGCCTGGTTGTTAGCGTTATTCGCCCACCCGGAATGATTTCTATGCTCAATCGTCTTGCGTGCGAGGATAAGCTGTCCCGCAGCGATTACGAGAAAACCCCGGATTTGATCTTGATTGTTCGTTATAACTTGCTCAATCACCATCTGAATTTACCGTGGCCCCCCGCCGCCTGCCCGATCTATTTCTCTTATAACAATTCCGCGATCTGACGATATCTGGTTGAGGGAACGTCATCGGGGCGCAAGAGATACAACTTGCCCGATTAGAGCCTGCGGGGTGGATGGTATGAAGAATCTCATCAAATGCCGCACCGTATTCCCGGCGCTTCTTTTTGCGATCTTATGGAGTTGTCCGGCGAAGGCCGATATCGGCCCGGATCTGGTAAAAACACTTCAACCCGCAACCGTCATAATCTATGTCCTGGATCGAGCCGGCAACGCGGTTGCGCAGGGCAGCGGTTTCTTTTTTAGGTACTATGGACATCTCATCACCAATTATCACGTTCTCGGAAAGGCGGCGATGGCCAGGGTGAGAACCCTTGATGGAGGCGAGTTCAATGTAAAATCCGTCCTGGCCGAGGATGAACCCGACGACCTGATCGAAGCCCTCGTGGATGTTCCGTATGGTACGGCGCCCTATCTTACTGCGGCCGATACCACCCCTGAGGCTGGCGACCCCGTCATGTTGATCGGCAGTCCCCTGGGGGTCGATAAGGTAGTGAGCCAGGGTAACGTGCATGCAGTCATGGAAGTATCGAAATTTGGAAGGGGTATCCTGCATAGCGCCCACTCATTCCCTGGATCGAGCGGGAGCCCCCTGGTGAACGCTCAGGGTGAAGTGATCGGCATCGCGACCGCAGCGGTTGCCGGTAAGCCCGATATCAACTTCGCCATACCCGTGGAACGGTTTTCCGGCTTAAGTCCCAACTACCGGGAGCTTCAGACCGTTCCAGGGGCAAAGACTACTGTCCGCGCAGAAACCCAATGGGCGAACGCCCAACCGGAGGCGCTTCAGAAAGATGTGCAAATGGCGGATTCGGGCGACCCGGCCGCCCAGGTAAGACTTGCAGTCAGATACGAACGGGGGCAGGACCTTTCCAAAAACTGTTTCGATGCGCTCGACCTCTATCGCAAGGCGGCCGATCAGGGATATTTGCAGGCGCAGTACCATCTCGGGCGAATGTACTATAGTGGTGAGTGCATGGGGCAGAATCTCGTCGAGGCGGCCAGGTGGCTGAAAATGGCCGCTGAGCGAGGATTTGCGGACGCTCAGCAGGTTTTTGGGAAGATGTGCTTCAATGGGGAAGGTGTAACCGCCGACCGGGTCACGGCATGCATGTGGGTGATCCTTGCTGCGCACAGGGGAAATGCAGAGGCGAACAACTTATTGAGGTTCATGAGGTCGGAATTGACCAGGGGAGAACTCAGCATGGCGCAGGAAATGGCCAGGAACTGGAAACCGGCCATGTGAAATTCACAATGTATTATGCCATCATGACAGGTGAGGCGGCGCCAACACAGGGATAATTCGCCGTTTGTGCTTTCGGTAAATCCGGAAATCGACATCGAGCGTCATAATCGAACTGCTGTCGTGCAATTCAGCCATCCGCACCAGGCAGGCGTCAGCCAGCGATATAGGCTCATTCCCGTATTTTCTTAGTAAGGCGCTGACGGGAACGATGTGATCCGCCAGGCAAAATGAGATATCCAAAACCTTGATGATTTCGTAAAAACACTAT
>PLSV01000208.1 GCA_003165235.1 Syntrophobacteraceae bacterium | reverse complement strand
GTATTCGAGTCTGGGTGGCTCGCCGTCCACGAGACGGCGAGCGCACGAGGATGCTCAGTGAACACGCTGGTGAATAGCGCCGTTTGGGCCGCTTTCGGCGCGCAGAGGTCCGGCCAGCGTGGCCGGCCGCGAGGCAGGAACCAACGGGGGATGCCGGTGCCCGATGTGTGTTTGGGAAAGACGTAAAGCTGCAAATGCCCGAGCACCTGGATAACGTGCGACCCGGAAGTTGATCGACCGCCAGGCACTTTCCGGGAGTAATCTGTGTTGGCGAAAGATTTTAGCTTTCCCCGCTCGCAAAATAGAGTCCAGCGATTACTCATCGCGGTGCTGAATGGTCGCCTGACCACCCGCCAAGGAAAGAGTCAGATTGTGCTGGTGGCACGACAAGCCAAACTCGCCCACAATTCGCAGAGGCAACGAGTAGACCCATTAGGCAGCTTTGCGCAAGGCTCTGCGTTGTTGTCTATAAATGGCTATCGAGTATTGTCACGATTTGTTGGAATGCACTCGCCAAATCACAGGAAATTTTGTTGCGCTCTCTCGACTTTAAAAGACGTGCCCGGGCTGCTGTTCGCTTGTCGTACGGATGGCTCGATGGCAGTTTGTTACGCCGTACATGTGCCTCTCTTAGGTGATTAGCGAGATTTGGATGGGCCACCGCAAAAGGCTTATTTGGATCAAGCAATACCCCATAGTCTATGAACTCCCCGTGAATATTCTGTATTGCGCAAGCCCCTGCAATTCCCAAGCGATTCAAGTGTCTCTGAACAGATTTGAATAGTGCGTCATTGAAAGAATCTTGCCACGCCAACCACTCTGAAGGAGAAGACTTGAACTTAGCATCACCAATGCGAAGCACAGATAGAGCGTGTGCATATTCACTGCCAAAAACCTTGCGCCACTTTGACCAATAGGCTATACCAAGTCGTCCTGCGAGAATTTTGCCTATCTGGTCAAATTTCGGCTTATGCCCAGGGCGAAGCATCCCAATTGCCTGGAGGGCGTTGCGCACTTCTGGAGCTAACTGGTTTGGGCGCAATCCGAAGGTGCTATGGGAAAGACCTTGCTCAAGCAGCCTCGGAACAATTGCCAGGCCAGGCTCACAGTTCTTTGAAACAAGCAATTGACCGATAGGCCGTTGCCTTCGATATGCGTTATCACTCAGAAAAGGAATCACAAGAGACTGCACGTACGGATCACAGGAAAGAATCTGCCGTATTGCGGTCTTTTCTTTATACGCGCCAGCACGCACACTTGCCGCCGCAAAAGTGAGAAGCCCCCAATCCAGGGCCATCGTCTTGTTTCTTGCTTTGAATCGCTTCTTGAATGTGCTGAGCAGTTCTTTGATTTCCTTTGGTTGCCCTAACCTTGCAACCAGTTGCCACAACTCCCCTTCAACATACTCATATAGAACACCTTTCTTCAGCATGGGTACAACACGGTCCATGATGACCTTGGACTGGCCATACTGTGAAAGATAGTTAATGAAAGCATCTATGTGCTCGGCATTGCGTGGCAATAGATCAAGCGTCCATTTCAAGAGCTGGTAATCGGGGGCTGCACGATACAGAACATATCGAAGGCGTGTCTTATCTGCTACTCTCAGCGGTCTGCCTTGTAGGGCATCTCTCATAATCTTCCTCGCATCCGCTCTTGACAGCTCCGGCTCACCTGCTCCCGGTGTAGCTGATTCAACGATGCTCGGCAGACTTCCCAAGGCTTCTTGAAGAGTCTTAGCCTGGATGACCTTGAACTTTGCGCCCTGTGGAATCAAACTCCATTTCCTACACTCCAGCTCAAGTTCGATAGCCCCTCTTCGAGCTTCCTCTTCAGTTTTCGCGAGAACTCGAATGTCATCCACGTACCTGATGTACTTTACTTTTCTCCTTTTCATCGATTCGTCGAGTGGCAGTAGAAAAATCTCTGCAAGAAAGTCAGAGGCCAATGGCCCTTGGGGTAGGCCATGCTCAGTTTGAATACCAGACTTTCCCGTACTCCACACACTCAGCCACTCGTGGACCTTATCCCACGTTTCGTGGTTTCCACCACGCGGAGCAATGATTGTTTGGAACGCCTTATGGGAGATGGTTTCGTAGAAGGCTGCAAGGTCGAAATGCGCAATCCAGGAATATCCGGCCTTCAGATGCTTATCGAGTTGCTTCTGAAATGTGGAATAGGTTGTACGCCAATCCTGAAGAAAGAAGATTGTCCCATCGCGGCGTTCCAAGCAATTGCTGAAAACCAGCTTCTGCTCAACTTTCCGCCGTCTTGACGCAATATGCGTTGCCACCTTATTGGCAATCGCCTGTATAACAATCTGGTCTTCAATAGCCAGCAACGTAATTGGTCGCAACATGCCAGAGCTTTTGGGTAGGTAAATTCGGGTTGGAGGCGTGGGTTCCCAATCCCCTATTAGCTTCTCATGAAGTAGAGTGATGTTCTCTTTTAGCCCAAGCTCATAGCCGCCGTATATGTGCCGGAAAAAGCGTTTGTGCTGTAGATTACGCCCAGTTGCGATTCTGTTCCAAGCGAGTTGCAAATTTGACTTTGAAATAAGCGCATTCCACTCGATCATGCTTTCTCCTGCGGATATTCAAGACCTGAGATGTTTGAGCAACATCGTATTCGCCATGTCGGCAGGCAGGTGCGGTGGGTGGTCCACTTCTCAGGAATCCCGCTGAACCACAACCTGAGTGTAACGAGGTCTCGCTTTCTGAGACATGGGTTCCTACAAAGTCACGCAAGTATAGATTAATCCCGATAAACCCTGATGTCGCCATCCGTATAGGGACAAATCGCTCAGATGGTTGTTTGTGGCACGTTGCCAGCCTGAACGATCTTGAATCGAACATCGCTGTGTGCCATCCCAGACGAGTCTTCTGCTGGACGAACTATTTCACCTGCCGGACTCAAAGCGAAATTGTGCTTTCCAGTCTGTTTCTTCGCCCAAAGTCGGATACGCCTCGAAGGGTTTTCCCTGCTTGGATATGAAGCCTTTGAGAACGCCGGTCTTGCCTTTCGTGC